>CAYOTW010000001.1:0-1000 GCA_964407005.1 Candidatus Woesearchaeota archaeon
CAATCCAGTAAATCAAAAAAGCCAAAGGAAAAATCATAAAAATAAACTTGGCAATCCCTCCCCAACTTGCAATAGTAAATACACTTGTTAAACCTGTTAAGAGCCCTAACCCAAAAACCCATTTTAGATTTTTATCATGGTATTTTAATCCCAAAAAAAAGACTAACATCACACAAAAAAATGCAAACATTCCAATCGCTTCATGGTCTGCAAATCCTGCCATTGTTCGATATAGATAAGCAGGAGTAAATGCTAAAAATCCAGAAGCTAAAATAGAAGCTATCTTAGATTTTGTTAATACCAAGACCAAAGCAAAGAAAACAATTAAACCAAGAATATAAAATACAACCGGAGAAATAACTGCAACATACTGAAGAGAATACTCTCCAAAAGCACTAAAAACTTTCCACAAAAAAACCTCTGCATGGGGCAAAATTTCAGGAGAATAAGGCACACAATAATTCGTTTCCCTAAAAGAATCACATTCAGGCAAACTACCTTGTTCAACAATGGTTTCAGCCAATCTTAAAAAATAAAAAGGGTCTAATGCTAAAGGAATATTTTTCCCTGTTGTAACATCTTCTAATAAATGAATATTTGAAAGTCTAATGGAGGAGGAAAATATAATAATAAATAGAAATAAAACAGCAATAATGCTCCACTGAATTCTTTTATCAGAAGCATACTTTTTAAAATTCTTTTTATTAAAGACAGTTTTCATAATCTTTGATATATTGACAATTTAAAACTCTTTCTATAAAAATAAATACTTATAAAAATCCTCTAACCCTTTAATAAAAATGACAAAAAAAATAAAATTCAGTAGTCTGTCTTACAAAGAGCTAGAAAAAAACATAAAAAAACAAAATACAATCCTTAGTTTCATTGATACAAACTCTGTTTATCATTTTCATTCAAATAAAGAATACAAAGAATCATTATTAGATAAAACAAAAAATAGAATTTGCTTAATAGATGGAATCGGACCAGCCATAGCATT
>CAYOTW010000001.1:1010-20051 GCA_964407005.1 Candidatus Woesearchaeota archaeon
AACAATGGGTCCAATCTTTACAGATCTCTTTTTAAAAAACCAATCAAAAAACAAAAAACATTTTTTTATTGGAATTAAAAATAAAGATGGACCTAAACTAATAAAAAATTATCCTAATTTAAAAACAAAAAATATAGGATGTTATAATCCTCCTTATATTAAAAAAAATAAATTTTCCTCAAAAGAAATACAAAAAATCTCAAATAAGATAAAAAAATTCAATCCAGATTATGTTTGGGTGGGTTTAGGATGTCCAAAACAAGAAATTCTTGCAAACCAATTAACAGAAAAGGTTTCAGTAAAATGTGTCTTTAATGTGGGTGCAGCAATAGATTACATAATCAGCAGAAAAAATCAGGCCCCAAGATATATAAGAAAACTAGGTCTAGAATGGCTTTATAGATTATTTACAAATTTTGAAAGAACAAGCAAAAAAATAAAAAATATCTTTTTGGGATTAATTTTAGCTTTTTTTATAACTGACTTAAAAAAATCTAACTTATAAAAACCACATTAAAAAAGCAGCAAGTATAAACAATATTTGTATTGAATAAATAAAATAAACTACATCGTTCTCCCTAACATTTTTCTTAAACTTCCCTAAAACAAATATTGCCAAATGAGTTAACCCATAAATCTTCTTATAAGGCATTTTTAAATTCCCTTTTTTATTAGGAATCCCAAACGAATTTTTTGTTAATCCTCCTCTTGCCTTTAACACCATCTCAACAATATAAGGAATAAAAACAAAGGCAGCGATCTTCTCAAAATTACCCAGTATGGCCATTCCAGCAATTAAAGCACCTACAGAATAAGTTAAAGCATCCCCAGGAAATACAGAAGCAGGATTCCAATTTAAAACTAAAAAAGGAATTAATGCAAAAACCATGCACATGCCAGTTACAGCTAACCACACATTTCCCGTAGTATATGAAACAAAACTTAAAAAAGATAAGATTAAGATTCCCTGTCCTGCTTCAAGCCCATTAAACCCTGCTAAAAAATTATAAACTGTTGTAGCACCTGCAATCCCAAAAGGTATTAAAAATAAAGGATATAAAATTCCAAAATTTACAGTTCCAAAAAATGGAAAATTAATAACATGGGTTCCAGCATTAATAACAACTAGAGGGATAGAAGAGATTAAGGCCAAAAATACTCTCAACTTTCTTGAAAGTCCCCCATTCTTCCACCCTAATAAATCATCTGTCAACCCAACTATAGATAACATTAAAACAACAGCTAACAAAGAAAAAATACCAATATTAATATCATTAACACTCCCTTCTAAAAAAGTCCTAAAAGCAATATAAAATAAAACACCCAAGACAAAACCCAAAACAACAATAAGACCTCCAGAAGCAGCAACATTCTTGGGATGTTTTGGTTTATTCAAATCCTCCCACAATAATCCTACTTTTTTACATTTTTTAATCCACATAGGTAAAACTAATAAAACTACTACAAGACTAACAAAAACCGACATCAAAAAAATAAATTCCATTTTAAAGTTCTTCTAACAATACTTGTGCAGATTTTTCTATTTCCATTTCATCCTTTTTCCCACAATAAGGACAAGACACAGGTCTTTCATTTCTTTCTATAGAATACCCACAATCTTTACAATTCCATTTCATAAAATCTAAAATTCATAAGACTTTAAAATAGTTTCGGAGTAATAAAAACTTCCATTAGTGCAGAAAGAAATAAAATTACCACTGCAATTATAACTAAAAATAAAGAATCTTCCAAAATCTTCCACATTCTTTCACCCTTCATGTCTTTTCTTATTACAGCTACAGAAATAATCCCTCCAGCTAATGCACCCACAAAATACGCAGAAATTTCAGGGATTCCATGAATCATATATCTTGCTAAACCTAGTGGCAGATTCATTAGATTGCTCTTTGAAAATATGCCTACGGCCGCAGCTATAACTGATGCATTCCAGACTAAAACAAATATTGCCCCCGCACCAAATGCCAATGAAAATAAAATTGTAAAAATCAAAACATAAACATTATTAGCAAAAATATGCATAACTAAGCTTGACCTTGTAACATTTCCAGTAACTGAAGAAAGCCCGTATCCTTCAATACAGTTTTCATAATTATGCGGATTATTTATTGCACAAAAAACCTTAATCTGAAAGTTAAAATTCTGCGGGGCTTGTTGAGGTAATACCAAATACCAAAAAGAAAATGCAACAACAAATCCTAAGAACATCCACATCATGGCCTTAATCGCCTTGGAGTGCTCTTTTAATAATCTACCTGTGCTTGAAATATGAACATCTTTGCCTTCTTCTAATTTAATAAGATAATAAATAAAGGGCATGCAACAAATAACTGTAAAAATAACCATCAACAACCCTGAACCCTCTTTTAAAACAAAATCCTTGCCAAAAACAAACATTGTTAATAAAAAAGAAACACTTGCATAAAAAAGACCTACAAAAAATAACTCCCAACTCTTTCTTTCAGCTCTTTTTGGTTTTATCAACATCTCTAACATATTAAATTAAAATTCCCTTATTTTATATATTTACCTATTCAAAACCTTTTTATATTTATGCAATCTCAATTTTTCATGAAAAATAAAAACCTCTCCAATTCTTCCGAAGTAGTTTTTAGTATAGGAAAAGAATTTGATGAAGATGAAATAAAAAAAGAAATACCTAATTTTTATGAATTATATAAAAAAAGTCCATTCAAACAAAATTTAGGGGGCATGGGCGCCTCACATATGTTTGCCTGTTACTTTTTATTAAAAAAATTAAACCCTTCAATTGTAATAGAATTGGGAGTTTGGAAAGGTGGAAGTACATGGTTAATAGAAAATACTCTTCCAAACGCAAAGATTATCTCCTTAGATCCCAATCTAAAAAAGCAAAGATATATTTCCAAAAATGCAAAATACATAAAAAAAGATTTTGGGCTTTTAAACTGGGATAAAATCCCCAAGGAAAAAACACTTATTATCTTTGATGACCATCAAAATGCATTAAAAAGAGTAAAACAAGCAAAAAAATTTGGATTTAAACATTTAATCTTTGACGACAACAATCCTCCTTCATATAGGATTGGAAATGCATTAGGGGATTTCTATTCAATAAAAAAAATTTTAGCCGAATCAGGACATTTTCCAAATATGAATTTTAAGACAAAAATATCAAAGACACTCTGGGCCTTGAAGTATACAAGAAGCCTAACCATGTTAAAACAAACAGTTAAAGATTTCAAAGACATCCCTGCAAATAAAAAAGACAGAGAATACTTATTAAATTTATTAGATATATATTATGAATTTCCACCCCTATTTTCAAAAGATTACAAATTAAAGAGCATAGAAAAATGGTTTAGAAAAAAGCCCTTATTAAGCCATTCAAAAAAAATAGATTTTCCTGAATTTTACAAATCAAGACAAACTTATAATGGGCTTTGTTACCTCAAACTAAAATAAATTCTTAGTAATCTTTTTATATTCCTTAATCATCTAAGTTCATGAAAAAAGAGGAGAAATACAAAAAGATTCTTTCAGATATAAAATCTGTAAAAATACAAGGGGCAACAAATATTGCAATCAAAGGCATAGAAGCATATCTAATCAGTTATAGGGAAGACAAAAAAACAATTAAACAAATCTTAGCAACAAGACCCACAGAACCATTATTACAAAATTCCCTTAACATTATTTCAAGTTCTAAAAATAAAGAAGAAACAGCTAAAAAAATCTTAAAAACAATAAAAACAGCTCATAAAAAAATAGCAATCAATGGTGCCAAACTCATTAAAAACAATATGAATATCTATTCTCACTGTCACTCTTCCACTGTAATTGAAATATTAAAACATGCAAAAAAACAGAAAAAGAAATTTACAGTCTATACAACAGAAGTAGAACCATTATTGCAAGGAAGACAAACAGCAAAAGATTTAGCAAAGGCGGGCATTAAAACAATCGTCTCTCCAGATTTAGGGGCAGAACAAGCACTAAAAAAATGCGACCTATTTTTATTTGGATCTGATGCTTTTTTAAAAAAAGGAGTTGTAAATAAGATTGGAACATCTACCCTATGCAAAATTGCAAAAAACTATAAAATTCCAAGATACTCTTGTGGCAACTCTTTAAAATTTACAAATAAAATAAAAATAGAAAAGAGAAATGGGAGAGAAGTTTGGGATGAAAGAAATAAAAAAATAACAGTCCTAAATCCTGCATTTGATTTAACAAAAAAGAGATTTTTAACAGGAGTTATTTCAGAGATTGGGATTCTTAGTTACAAAGAATTTATAAAAAAAGCTAAGAAAAATTTAAAGGCTAGTTAAATTTCAAATTTCCTTTCCAGCATAAGCAGGCAAACTCAATTTTTTTCCTTTATACTCTTCAACCTCAATCCAATCTTTTGTCTTCATAACAAACCTTGCAAATTTCTTCCTCATTTCTTTATTTTTTCTAAAAACTAAAAATACTCTCTTCTTTCCATAAAAAACATCTATTCTATTTTCGTCGCTTCCATCACCATACTTTTCATGAACATCAATCATCTTCTTGATATCTTTTAAATAATATTTATATTGAGGAATTCCTTGGTCATCATCCCCTAAAAATTCTTCAATTGTTTTAATATCTCCTTTAAAATCTAAAACCTCTTTAAGAAGTTTGCTTAACCAATCTAAAAAATCAGAAGATTTCTCTACAATATAGTATGAGATATTAAAATCTCCTAAATTCTCATTTCCAGTTGCATAAATCTTTGCCATAATAGAAAAAAGCCAAAGCATTATTTAAAATTATTCATCCTTTGGAATCTCGCAACCTTTTTCAAACCAACTCTCAAATTCTTCAATTGTTTTAAATAAAACTTTAAAAGAATCCCCTTCCCCGTATTTTTCACAATTTTCAACACCGTGTTTTCTACAAATAGTAGGTCTTTTTTCATAATAAGAGCAATTCCCGTCCTTATCTAATTTTTCACAAGGAGAATTAAACTGAATATTCCAAGAATCATCATGGTCAATAAAAACCCAAACATTCTTATGCAACAAATACCACTTAATCTCGTCAACATCTGCCTTTTTCTTTAATGTAGGCTCATCAATTTCTAAACAAACATACTCACAACATTTAGAACAATTTTCACAAGGATTCTTTTCCATTCCAAGACCTAATGTATTTTGTTTAAAAACCTTTCTAGGCCATCTTAAACAATTTTCTTAAAATCATATTTGTAACAATTGAAGTTACTAAATAATATCCTATCCACCATCCTCCTAAAAGAGGTTCATAAGATCCTCTAAGCCAATAGATTAAAATTAAAAACGGAATAAATGTAACAAGCAAAGGCCTAAAAGAAGACTTCATCATCTTTCCAGTAATTGACAACATCTCATCTTGAATTTCCTTAATAACCTTTTCATCTCCTTTAGCTTTTTTCAATTCTTTTTGCAACTCCTTCTGTCTCGCTTTTAAAGATTTCATATGCTCTTGATTTGTCAGCCACTTGGTAGCAAGAGTAGAAACAAAAGTCACACCTATAGAAAATAAGATCAGGGACACAATAGGATAAGTTTGTATTAATTCAATCACCATAATTCTATCTTGTTTTATGTTTATTTAAACTTATCCCCCAAAGAAATTCCTCAACGCAGGATTCATATCCAATGCATGTTGCTGGGCAATATTTTCATATAACTGATATAAAATCATAACAGCTAATAATATTGCAGTTCCTCCGACTAAAGCCCCAAATAAGTTAGCAACAGAAGCAAGCAAACCAATCGCTGCACCACCCATTATGGTCAATGGAGTAATATATCTTTTTAAAATCGATTCTAAAACCCTCTCATCTCTTCTAAATCCTGGAATGTTCATCCCATAACTCATTATATTCTTGGCCTGACTTTTTGCATCCATTCCTGAGGTAGAAACCCAAAAAAATGAAAAAATAACAGAGAAAAGAACATAAAATAAAACATGCCCCATTGCCTGGAATGCATAAATCCACCTAAAACTTCCAGTGATAATTGTCTGTAACAATGGATTGGAATGAACCCAAAATGCAAAACCACATCCTTCTGAAGTACAAACAGGCTGACCATTTTCAATATTTCCTAAAAATGTTGGCCCGTCTAATGCTCCTTGCAAAAGTCCTGCTCCTAAGATGAGGTTAGCAGAAATAGCTGAAACCAAGATAACAGGCAAAACTGAAGCATAAAAAAACTTCAAAGGCCATTTAGCAGCATATCCTCTAACACGATTAGAACTTAACGGCACTTCAACTTTCAAGGATTGAGCCCATACCACAACTAAAAATAAAATAATTGTTACAATAATCGGAAATAAAGACTGGGCTATAGAAATTCCCGCATTAGGTCCTCCTGTAATCACCGCTGAAATAATTGCCCATACATGCCCTAGGGCCTGAAAGTTTCCTTCAGGTCCAATAAATTGGAATAGCTGAGCAAATAATCTCCAACCAATCCCTGCAGCAATAAATAATGAAACACCCGAACCAAAGCCCCATTTCTGTAAAACCTCATCCATAAAAATAATTAAAAAACCTCCTAAACATAACTGCAAAATAACTAAACTAGTAAAACCAGGTTGAGCTTCAATACCTCTCATCAAAACATAAACAATCGCCTCAAATATTACAAATGAAAATGCTAATAATTTTTGGATTCCCTGAAAATATTTTTTTCCCTCTTCTGTTTTAGTATCAATATTTAAAATCTGCGCACCAACTAAAAGTTGCAGAATAATAGAGGACATAACAATTGGACCAATACCCAAAGAGATAATTGAACCAAAACTTGTTCCAAGTAAAATAGCTAAATATTCAAATCTTTCTAATGCTCCTTCGCTAGTTCCAAATAAAGGGATATTCGCTAAAACGAAAAACGAGATAAGTATAATCAAACTCCATTTAATTTTAACACCAAAACTAACCTTCTTCTCACTCGGAGCCTTTACCTCAGGCAAATTTCTTAATAAATCCTTGAAAGCCATATCTTATCTAGAATATTTTGTTTTATAAAGTTATTTATCATTCCCTAAAACAATCTCTAACAGCATTAAATAATTGGCTATAATTTCTAAAAAATCTTGCCCTTCCATCCTTTAAATCTTCAGCAACCTTTCTTTTAAGATAAACAAAACAAGGCAAATCATCTTCAACAAATTTTTCAATCAACCCCTCACTTTTATCACAAACACCTTTACAAATCAACCCATCTGCTAAAGAATATGTGTCATCAGTTAACTCAAATTCCTCCAAATTCTTTTTATAAAAATTGGCCCACCTCTCCCTATCCTTTCCTTTAAAATCCTCATCAAAAACTAAAATCCTTTTTTTATTTGTCATAATCTAAATAATCAAATTACCCATATAAAGTAATCTTTCCATCTTAATTAAAATCAATTTTAACTTATAAAATTATTGTTCTAGAAATTATTCTTTTTTTGCCTTTTCCTCAGCCTTCTTAACTTCCTTATCTTTTTCAACACTTGGAAGAGTAATCTTTCCGCCTGCTTTTGTCATCTTTTCAATTGCAGATTTAGAAGCTTCCTTAGCATTAATCTCTGCCTTGAAACCCTCGCCATTTCCTAAAATTTTATAATCTTTCAAATCAATTTTTTGATTATCTTTCTCAAAAAAATCATTTTTAATTTCTCTTAAATTAATTGCCTTTGCTCTACTTTTTTCAGTTTTTCTAGAAGTAAATCCTCCTGACCCAAAATAACTTTTTGCTCTTGCTTTTTTTGCAATTCCCAAGGCTTTTTGTTTTTTCTGGTCGCCTCTTTTACCACTTCCAGACATTCCAACACCACCCTTATTTCCATTACCTTTATGTTTTTGCCTAAAGCCATAACCACAGGTTCTTGCGCCCCTTATTCTAGAATTCTTTTTTCTTTTCTTAACTTTCATAACATTCTCTCCAATAATTTACCAATATCCTTATGCTTTCCTAAAATCCCCTTTCCACTTGCAGCAGATAATTTTGAAGATTTCTTAAAACCTCCTCTAGGTGGATGAAGTCTAAATTCTTGTTTTCCTTCTTCTCCCCTCTCAGATTTTAATTTCTTTAATAGGTCTTCACTAATCTCTCCAAAAGCTACAAAATTTGAAACCTTTTTCAACATTCCCATTCTGATACTATCTTTCTCATCTATTAAAACACAGGAAAATTTTCTTTTCATATTAAGTCTATTTAATGTCTCAACTATGTCCTTTCTTAATTTTACTCTTCCGTGAATTCTTATTACTGCTATCATCTTTTAACTCCTCTTAATTTACCTAGTGCATCAATACAAGCTTTTGCAAGATTAAATGTTGTTCTGGTTTTTCCAGAAGTTTTACTATAAACATCTTTAATTCCAGCTAATTTTAAAATCTTCCTTAATTCCTCTCCTGCAACTAATCCAGTTCCTTGAGGAGCAGGTATTAATTCAACACCTACTGAAGAACACTTGCCTCTTGTTGTAACTGGAATACTATGTTCTTCTTCACACAAACAATCATAACTTGCACATGCTCTTGGGATTTTAATTAAATTTAACTTTGCTTTTCTAATGGCTTTTTCTCTTGCGGGGAGAGTTTCTTTAGCCCTTCCGACTCCAATGCCCACATGACCTTTTCCATCCCCAACAACAGCCATAACACTAAAAGTAGGGATATTTCCTTCCTTTGTTTTCTTTTGAGTTTGTCTCCACGCTCTCCTCTTACCGCCCCCAAACTTTCCTTTTGCTTGCCCAATAAATAATAAATCAGACTGAACATTTGCCAAAATATCCACAATTTCTGGCTCTAAAATCTTCCTACCTTTATTTAAAACAACATCAATGTCTTTCACCTTACCTGCTAAAACATCTTTTCCTAATTGGGTTTTTGGAATCCACTCTTCTAATCTTTCCCTTCTTTGCCTTTCATCACGTGTTTCTTCTTTTTTTTCTTCAACAATTTCTTCAGATTTTTTCTCAGCTTCATCAGCTTTTTTAGTCATATCCTCTAATTGTTTCTCATGATTTTCTTCAACTTTTTCTACCTTGTCTACACTATCTCCTTCATTAAGTTCTTCTTTAACTTCCTTACTTTTCTGAACCTTGTTAAGTTCTTCTCCTTCAATCTTCTTTGTTTTTTCTTCTGCCATTTTTTATTTGTGTTTTAAAATGGCGGGCTTGAAATTTTTAATTTCTTTGTCTGCCATTTTTTATTTGTGTTTTAAATTGCAAGCTCAAAATCTTGTGATCTTGTTGTCTGCCATTTTTTATTTGTGTCTTAAAATGGCGGGCTTGAAATTTTTAATTTCTTTGTCCGCTAACTTATAATAATTTATTTTTTACTCCTTCTATTACAGATTTTAATTCGGGTTTTAAATGTTCTCCTTGCGCTCTTTCATCAGATGGGAAAATAACTTTGTCTGCTCTTAAGTTTATTCCAGCATCAATAATACCCTTAGCAACTGAAAATATCCTGTTGCCTTTTAATTTCCTGGCCATTCCAATGTCTAAAATAAAATCTTCCTTGTCTAATTTACTTTCCTTAATCTTTTTAGCAATTAATAAGCCTGTTAAGTATCCAGCTGGAACAGACTTTAATGAATTTTTAAATTTAACATCCCAGCCATTATTCAACAATTCTTTTGAATTAACTCCTACTAAAATCTTATCTTTAGATTGATCACTTTCAATTACCTGAACAATAAAATACTTATTTGTTCTTCTTATTGCAATTCTCTTTAAACCAGATTTAAGAAGGCCAAACCTAGCCCTATAATCTGTTTTATTTTCTCTTCGTCTTTTTCTTTGTGTTCTTAATGCCATTATAATTCCTCCAAACTATCATTTAAATGTCTTTTACTTCTAAATCTTCTCGCTCTAATCATCTTTCTAATATTCTTTGCTTTTTCTTTATCAATCTTTTCAACCCTTAAAAGATGTCTTACAAAAGTCCTAAGTTTTCTAGTAATGATAACATACTCTTGTTTTCTAGTATTTAACTTTTTCTTAACCTTTCCAATACTCCTTCTATGTTTTCTTTTAATAATCTTCTTTCTTCCACCAACTTCTTTAACTTGGATTGCCCCAGCCTTATTTAAATCTAAAATATCTTGCCTAGTAATTGCATCTTTTATTTCTGTTAGATAATCTTCTACAAAAACAATACGGCCTTTACCTACCTTTAAAACTTTAGCTGCAAGTTCTTTCTTTTTAGTTAGATTCATTTTTATTCCTATATTTATTTAATATTTTTATTCCTTTTTCATCGGCAACTTTTTTCAATTCTAATCTTTTTTTCTTTCCAACGCTTGCAAGGATTATTGATTTTACTTTTACATCATTTAACTGGGCTAAATTTTCTACTCTTACAACAGATTCTCCTTCAACCAAATTTTTAATCTTTTTATCTGCGCCCCATCCAACCTTAGGTCTTTTAGCATAACCTGCTTTTCCTAGTCTTGTTTTATTATGGATTCCTTTAGCTCCTCGCCACTTTCTATTCTTTTTCACTTTACTACCTAGTTTTATCTTTTTATTCCAATCCTTTCTAAGAAATTTTGGTTTTTTTCTTTCCATTATAGCTCTCTCCCACATTTATTTGTAATAAAAATCCCATCTTGAAAAATTCGTCTATCTCTTCCCTTTAATCGGGTAGCTTTTTCTATATTAGCTGCAGTTTGACCAGCAGCTTCCCTATCATAAGATGAAACAGTAACTTCTGTCCCCTTTACATCTACACTAACATTTGGCAGAATTTTAGCAAACCTGTCTGTCTTTTCTCCTAAAAAGGATTTTATAATTACCTTATCATTTTCAGCCTTAACATTCATTGGAAAATGCACATTACAAATTTCTAATCTATATTCAAATCCTTCTTTTATTCCCAGAATCATATTTTTAAGATGAGCTTCCATTGTCCCCAATAACTTTAATTCTCTTTTTGTAGCCTTTTTACATCTAATTTCTATTTGAGAATCTTTTTTCTCAATCTCTGCAAATGGAAAATCAAATTCTCTTGAAATTTCTTTTCCGTCTGATTTAACTGTAATTCTTGCCCCATCCATTAAAACCTCAACACCTTCTGGAATCTCTATAATTTTTTCAACATCTTTTTTCATTAGTAGAAATAAGCAATTACGCTCCCTCCAATTTTATTTTCAAATGCCTCGTGGTGACTCATCAAACCCTTGCTAGTAGATATAATCAAAAGTCCAAAATTTCTAGAAGGCAAATATCTCCTTAAATATTTTTCAACATCTTCTGCCTTAACATGGTATCTTGGTTTAATTGCCCTACATTCATTTAATTTGATTAATTTTACTTTCACTTTTTTTTGGTCAACAACTTCAAAATCAATATGTCCTTGTTTTTTCATCATTTCCAATAAGTTTAGTAAAAGTTTTGAATATCTCTGGATTTCCAATTCTCGCTTTTCTACTCGTTTAGCATTCATTATTTGGTTTAGTGCATCTGCAACTATATCTTGTGCCATTTTAACTATATTTTTTCCAGCCTAATTCTACTGCTAATTCCCTAAAGCAGTGTCGGCATAAATTTAGATTATATTGATTTAGATGAGCCCCGAATCTTCCACAATTTTCGCATTTTTTAGCAGCGACACCAAACTTTCGTTCATCAGGCCTATTATGCTTTAAAAATTTCTTTAAAACTTCCTTTTTCTTTTTCAATTGCGGTAAAATCTTTTTCCAATCACTCGCTGTCATTTTTTTTCCGTTTCCTCAAAATAGAGGCATTAAATTTATTTTCTAAAATCGAAATAATTTCTTCAGGCTTTACAATCAATCTTCTTGTTTTGCCCCTTTTAATCTTTTTCTTTTCTACCCTTTTTCCAGACCTCTCAAAAACAACAGTAACTTCAAGTCCCATGATTCCAACTTCTCGGATATATTCCATTTCAGGGATTTCAATATATTCATGAATTCCAAAAGAGAAAAAATTATTTTGTATTTGTTTTTCTTTAAGCTGGCTGTCTATTGCAGGGAGGAGTCTTTCTAGCATCTTCTCTGCATCCTTTCCTCTCAATGTAACTTTTGTTCCGACTTCTAATCCAGGCCTTACATTCCATGTAGGGATCCTTTTTGTAGCTTTAACTTTCACAGGCTTTTTACCACTTAAAATTTCTAATAATTTAAATCCTTTTTCTAACTTTTCTCCAGTCCCACCTATATTCAATACAAGTTTTTCAATACAAATTTCTCTCATTTTATTTTCTTGTTTTTCCATTTTTTGTGCCATTATTCTATAACTAAGATTGTCTTAAAAGGCAATCCCACTTCTTTATCATTTAATTTTACAATATATCTTTTTCCTCTTTCAAGTTCTTCAATTTCTTTTATAGAACCTTTCTCACCTGCATGCTTTCCACCAACAATTTCTACATTTGCTCCTTTTTTCAATGGCAAAATCTTTTCAATTTTTATTGTTTTAGTGTTAAGAATCGCAGAATCTCCGACAGAGAATTTTTTATTATAAATCAAATTCATTCCGTCCTCCAGGTTTATTTGGACATTTTCTTTACCCAATATTTTTTTACCAGAGATTTTAACTATTTTTTTGTCTGCTTCTTTTGCATCAATCTGTTCAACCTTAAATTTTTTATTTACAATTTCTAATCTATAAAACTCATTAGATTTTTCAAATGAGATAACATCAAAAACCTGAACAGGTGAAACTTCACTCTTTAAAATCCTGTTATTCACTTTTACATCGCCATTCAAAATCATATACCTTGCTTCTTTTCTAGTTCTGGCTACTTTCATAACTTCTCTCAATAAGAACAAAATAGGAATACCTGTGTTGTTCGCATGAGTCGCTCTAGCTATATATTTCAATCCTTTTCTTGGAATTGGCCATGTCTTTGGAACTTTATTTCTTTTTATGTGCATTTTTTTCTCCTGTTTTCTTTTTAGTTTTCTTTACTTTTTTAGTTTCTTTTTTCTCATTTTTCTCTTCTGTTTTTTCTTTACTTTTTTCCACACTTTTTTCAAATCTTCTTTTATCTGATTCATCTAAAGAGATAATCTTGACCTTTGAAGGATTAAACCAAACTGGAACATTTGTCCCATCTTTTTTTACCCTTGTAATTCCTTCAATACTTATCCTTTCATTTTTTCTTTCTATACTCTCTACCTTTCCTTGCTTTCCCTTAAAACTTCCTCTCATAACTTTAACCTCATCTCCTTTCCTTAACTCAATATTTCGCCCATATCTTTCTCTTAATGGCTTATCTAATAATACAGACATGAATTTTCCTCTTACATGAAGTGGAGCATTAAATCTATATTTCCTCTGTTTTCTTGGTTGTCTGCTTGCTTTCCATTTTATACTAAATTTTTGTTTCATTTTAATAAACAATACTCGCAATACGAGCAACCTCCTTCCATCTTTCCTGAATTTCTCTTGCAATCGGACCTTTAATCTGTGTTCCTTTTGGATTTCCTTTTTCATCTTTTAATAATGCAACAGCATTATCTGTAAAACATACTCTTTCTCCATTTCTTCTTTTCCAGGATTTTTTTTGCCTAACAATAACTGCATCAAAAACTTCGCCTTTTAATTTAGGGTCGCCTTTTCGAACAGATACTTTAACCCAGTCAGCGATTTTTGCAGGAACTTGCCTTCCTTTTTTTGAACCAGATCTTTTTACAGATACAATCTTAACAACTCTTGCACCGCTATTGTCACAAGCAGTCACAACTGAACCAAGATTTAATCCACGGGTAGCATTGCTTGAAATTGCTTTCATTTTTCAGCCTCCTTGGATTTTCTTATAACTCTCATAACAACAAAATGAATCATCTTTGAAACAGGCCTTGTCTCTGCAATCTTAATCCAGTCCCCAAGTTCGATACTATCTTCCATACATTTAGGAAGACGAGCATGCAATTTTGTTTTTCTCTTTTCATATCTTTCATATTTTCTAGAATAAATAGGTCTTTCAAATTCAATAGTTAGCCTTCCATGAAGTTTTTTAATAACTGCTCCCTCAAAAGTCCTACCTCTCATTTTCAAAGGCATTGAACCATGAATTGGGCAAAATTTATCGTCACAACTAACTTCATTCTTTTCTACTTTTTTTGTTTGTTTTTGTTTTGTTTTTTCCATTTTATTCTTTAATTTGAGATTGCTCAAATCCCATTTTAACCAACAAAGGAGTTATTTTCCCTCGATGATTTCCTTGGAGTTCGATTGTTTTATCTTTTATAGTTCCTCCGCAAGCAAGTTTTGCCTTAAGGCTTTTTGCAATATCTTTTATATCCACACTATTATCAAATCCTTGTACGATTGTGATTATTTTACCAAAACGTCTTTTATCTGTTTTGACTTTAATATGTTGATCTGTCTTTGCAATATCTTTACAAACACAAGCTTGTAAAGGCAAGCCACATTGAGGACATATATCCATTATTTCTTATTTCCTCCAGACTTCTTTTCAGAAGTCTTATTTAGTGTAAGCATTCTTGCAATTTCCTTTTTAATATTTTTTTTGTTTGTTCCTTGTTTTAACAACTCAACTTTTAAATTTTTAAGTTTATTTTTGTCCATTTTCTTCTCCATTTTGTTTTATTTTATTTATTGTTTCTTCGTCTAGTTTTATATGGTCATGCATTTTTACATTCGGGGCAAGTATTGAAACCTTTATTCCAACAACTCCCTGCTTTGTTTCTGCAACTGCTTCAGCCTTATCTACAACTGATGAAGGGTCTCCAGTCTTTTTTAAATAACCAAAAGCAAATCTCCAACTTCTTGCTCTATCCGAGGGTAACTTGCCTGAAACTCTAATTTCAGCACCTAATGCCCCTGCCTTTTTGATTCTTCCAAGAGTCCTATAGCTTGTTGCTTTATATTTTATTGAACCAAATCTTTCCAGTGTTAAGGCAATATCGTCTGCAACTAATTGCGCATCAAACTCTGGAACATAGACTTCTGCTATCTCTACGTGTGGATTTTCCATTTTAAACCTTTTCTTTAGTATTTCTGTAAGTCTTTCAATTTTCTCTCCTTTTTTACCAATAACTAAACCTGGCTTATGTGTATGGACTACAATTTTTTCTCCAACAGGAGTATACTCAATTTGCACTCCAGAGATTTTACCCTTACCAAATGTTCGTTTGATAAACTGTTTTGTACTATATTCGTCCTTTCTTATTTTTACAAATTTCTTTTCTTCCATTTTATTTCTTTTTTAATTTAGCTAATGAAACTGCTTCAAGGTAAAGATGTGTTCTTTTTGCCCTTCTGCCTTCTTTCTTATAGGGCCTAGCAGCCTTATCCGCCTTAGCAATTTTTATTACAGGGTCTTCTATCCCTGCAACACTAGCATTCGCATTTAATTGTTTAACTACTTTTAGTATTTCTATCGAAGCATTTTTTGGAAATCTTGCACCCGCAACACCCTTTCCTTTTTGATGAGCTACTTCTAATCCATTCATTTTTACAGGCCTTTTTAATAAGATAACTTCCTCCAACATCTCAACAGCCTTTTCTGGAGATTTTCTTTTTATCATTTTACAAATTGCAAAAGAAAATTTTGGACTAATTCTTAATGAAACTCCTCGAGCAATAGCCTTATCTTTAGGAACGTTTTCTTTTTCTTTCTTTTTCTCTTTTTCAGTTTCTTTCTTTTCTGTGCTTTTCTCTTCTGTTTTTTCTAATTTTTTCTTCTCCATTTTTTCTTCTGTTTCTTTTTCTCTAATCTTCTCGCTATCTTTAGTTTCAACTTTCTTTGTGGTTTTCTTTTTCTCTACCATTTTATTTTACACTTAACGCTGCACTCGATTTAGTTGCTCCAACTCCTGCTGCTCCGTGCTTAACAGTCTTTCGAGTCATTGAAAATTCACCTAATTTATGGCCTAACATTTCTTCACCAATTGTTATTTTTGTAAACTCTTTACCATTATAAACTGATATTGTCATACCTACTAATGCCGGAACAATTACAATGTCTCTCTTATGGGTTTTTATTGCTTTATTTTTCTCTAACTTTTTTCTAGCCCTTTTAGCAAAATTTTCAATAACATGAAAGTTTCTCAAAACAAATCTTCTTTGTCTTGATTTTAATAGTTTCGCAAATTCACGAGTGTCTAATTTTCTTAATTCTTCTATATTCATGCCTCGATACTTCTTTTCTTTTTTAGAGCTTTGAACAATATTGTCTCTTGCCATTATCTTTTCTTCCTCCCTGTTCTTCTTGGCCTGATTAAACCAACCTTCTGACCTGGAGACGCCATTCTCTTAATAATTTTACTCTTCGGTCTTTTTCCTCTACCTGATCCAAATGGATGGTCAATAGCATTCATCTTTACAGCAGAGGTTCTAGGCCATAATTTTGATTTTGCTTTCATTAAATAATATTTCTTACCTGCCTTTAAAACTGGTTTTTCCAATCTTCCTGCTCCAGCAGATGTTCCAATGGTTGCCCTACAATTAGCATCAAATTCTTTTTGCTGTTTAGAAGGCATTAAAACAATCACTGTATTATCTTTTTTTCTTATAATTGTTGCAAAATTTCCTCCACTCCTTATAAATTTCCCACCGTCTAATGGTTTTGATTCAATATTAAATATCTTTTCTCCGTTCTTGATGTCCCCTAACTTTGCAATACTTCCATTTTCTTCACCACCATAAAGCACTTCCTGTCCTTCGTACATTAAATTTGGAGCTAGCATATAAAATACATCTCCTTTCTTATTTCCTATCTTTGCAACAGGAGTGGTATGTCCGGCGGACGGAACTAGTTTTAAAACTTTCCATTCTCCTTCAAATTTTGCAGGATATTTTGGCTTAATAGAAAAAGCTTTCTTTCTAACCCTGTATGTTAGAGATCCTTTTCCCCTAGCTTGTTGAATTATTCTTTTACCCATTTTATAATACTCCTAATTTTGTCGCAATATCTGCAGCAACAGATTCGGATTTTAATTTCACATAAGCAATTTTTTTATTGCCTTGAACATGAGTTCTAACTTTTGCAACCTTCACATCAAACAATTCTTCAACTTCCTTTTTAACATCTTCCTTCCTAACAAGTCTATCCACAACAAATGCTAAAACATTTTCTGCTTCAATCTGTCTAACGATTTTTTCAGTCGCCTTTATTTTTTCTAATATTATTGTCTTACTCATTTGAACCTCTCTTGGATTTCTTTAATTGCTTTTTCAGTATAACAAGTTAATCTCCCTGCCTGCCCATTTGGAGCCAAATCTAAAATATCTAATTCTGGCACTTGAACAACATCAATTCCTTTTCTCTTCATTTTTTCATCAGAACCAATTACAAATAATAGTCCTGCATTTGATTTGTATTTTCTACCTCTTCTCTTTCCTTTTCCAGCTCTTACAACTTTTTGTTTAACAACTTTTTCTAATGATCCAAATAATTTTTCTAATAATTTATAAAATTCCTTGCTTTTTAATTCTAATACATCTTCAGAAAAAACAAAACCACTTGCAATCTCTTTCCCATATTTTGATTTAATAGCTTCTTTATTGATAGTTCCTGCAAATGCAGAGTTGATTGCAACAATTAATTCTTTTTTATTGATTTTCTTAAATAAATTTTTTTCAGCTCTTGGGGCCCCGACCTTTCTTCCTCCCCTAGTATTTGAAACAGTCGCACCAATCCAATTAAAACTTGAACCATGTCTGGACATAATCTTTCGAGGGATTCTGGAAATTCCTCTTCCATAAGTAGTTTTCCATTTATGCCTTCTATGGTTTAAAACCCCTGATGCAGAATATCCTGCACCTGCTCCAGGCATAGCTCCATAAGGTTTCATTAATGCAAATTTTTGAACTTCAAAAACCTTTAATAAAATATCTGGCCTAATTTTAAAAGAAAAGTTTTTAGGCATTTCAATTTCTTTTTCTTTCCCTGTTTTGTTGATTAATTTGGATTTCATCTGATATCTAAGACCTCATAATTTTCTTTTTTTGCAACCTTTCCTGGTCTTGCTGCTTTTGTGATTAAAACAGGCCTTTTCCTCGGCCCAGGGATTGATCCCTTGATTAGAAGGTAATCTGTCTTAACCTTGCCATAATGTGCAAATCCTTGCTTTTTATTGATATCTTCTTCAGAAATTTTTCCAGCCTTTAAAATAACTTTATTATATTCTACTCTTGAATGATATCCTGTTTGTCCTGCTTGGGGAGCCCTAAATGTAACTCTCGCAGGATGCCAAGGAGCTAAGGAGCCAGGCCTTCTTTGACCTTTTTCAGCTTTTGCAACCTTTAATGTAATCCCAAATCTTTTAACAGGTCCTTGGGTTCCGTGCCCTTTTGTAACCGCATGAATATCTGCTATTCCTTCCCCAAAAAACTCTGAAACAGAAAAACCCTCGTTTATTTTTTCTTTAATCAAATTTAACTGCTCTTCCTTGCTCCCTCCAATTCCTAACTCAATTAAATCAGATGATTTTTTACTCACTCCTGCTTCAGCAGCATTAGAATAAACCAAGACCCTAATTTCATCATAATCTTCTTCAATAGAATCAATTTTTTTCAATGTTTTTGGTTTTTTCAATTTTGATTTTAAATGTTTGTCATAACCCACAACAATATCTTTCATAACCTTCCTATTTTTATAAAGTCTCACAGAATAAATTTTCAATACAGGACATTCAACAATTGTAGCTGGAAGAATAATCCTTTTTGATTTTGTTAATGAATCTTCAGTATTATCCTTAACATAAACAGAAGCCATTCCCACCTTATATCCAATAAATCCTTTTAATTTTTCAGAATCAATATTTTCCCAGTTAGCACTAGGTAAAACTTTTTTAGCCCTTTTTCGAGGGTAAAATTGCAAACTTCCGCTTCTTATTTTATGGTCTGTCATTTTTTGTTTATGTCTTAAAATGACTGGCTAGAAATTTCTAATTTCTTTGTCTGTCATTTTTTGTTTATGTCTTAAAATGACTTACTCAAAATCTTCCTGATTTTGTTGTCTGTCATTTTTTCTATTTATCCGAGTCTTTCGACTATCATGCAATTAGCAGTTGCATATTGCTCAACCCAAGCAAA
>CAYOTW010000001.1:20151-24427 GCA_964407005.1 Candidatus Woesearchaeota archaeon
CGAGTCTTTCGACTATCATGCAATTAGCAGTTGCATATTGCTCAACCCAAGCAAAATTATCCGCCCAAACAGTTAAGTTTTGAGCTCGATTCTACCTCTTTTAGAGATATTTTGAGTTTTTAAAGCTATTGGTTTTAAGAAACATCAGGCAACAAATTCTGTCTCGTTCTTTTTTTCAGAACCATCTAAAATAATTTTTCTAACCAAGACTCCCTTTCTTTTACTCTGTTCTCTAATCTCTTTAGGAGATAATTCAGAGGCATCAGAAGGGTAAACAATTTGTTCAACTTTAATCATATGAGAAATCTTACATTCTGTCCAGCCTAAACCAACATCAAAAAATAATTCTTTAGCAAGAGATTCATCAGATGTTTTTAATGTACAAAAATCAGCCTTAGGTCCTCCGGCTTCCTTCTTTCCAGGTTTTGGGGATTTAGGGGCTTTTGCTTTAACTTTTATATCAAAATCATCTCCCTTAAAACTTAAGGCATAAAATACACGAGGAAAGCAATCCATTAAGTCCCTTAAATTTGCAACATCTACTTCAGTATCAATAGCTAATTTTTTCACACCCTGGAAATTGCTTTTCTTTTTAATTTCAAAATTAATTTCATTCTCCATATCGAGAGTAGAAACAATAACCCCCTTAACCTTAATTTTTCCAGAAACTTTTTTTAAACATTTTTTTACAAGGTGATTTACAAATTCCGCAGAGGTTTTAATAGCCCATTTATCTTTTTGTTTTTTTCCTTCAATTAAATATTTATCTTTAAATTCTCCCCTTGAAAATTTTAAAAAATCACTATGAACCTCCTCATCAAAATTTTTTGAGAATATTTTTTCAATAACCATATATAAGAACAGTTTAAACCCTTTATAAAATTTATCAATTCAGAATGTTTATAAATTAAAACCTCCTAAAAAGAATATGCAGAACGACAAATTACTAAAACAAGTGTTTTTAATTCTCTTAGCGATTGCATTATTCATCCTAAGTTTTTTAGTTTTGTCCCCTATAATCTTCTCAATAATCCTTGCGCTGTTGTTTGCTTATTTGTTTAAACCAGCTTTTGTGGCAATAGACTCTAGAATAAAACACCCAAATATTTCAACCTCCATATTAATATTAGCAATACTCATTGTTATAGCCGTCCCTATAATCTTAATTACTCCTATTTTAATAGAACAAACTTTTGAAACCTATAAAACCCTTCAAAATGTAAATATTGTAGAGCCATTACAATCTGCTTTTCCTTCATTAATTACTCCCGAAATTTCAAGAACAGTTTCAATTCAAATTAACAACCTAATCGGAAGATTTTTTTCTTCTATCTTAAACCAATTGGCAGAGGTTATTGTAGATCTTCCAAATCTATTATTACAACTATCTATTTTTTTCTTTACCTTCTTTTTTGCAGTAAGAGATTCAGATAAACTTAAAAAATATGTTAAGGATCTTTCACCTTTTTCAGACGAAACAGAAAATAAGTTTTCAAAAGAATTTAGAAGTATAACCAATGCAATTATTTATGGACAGGTTTTAATTGGGATTATCCAGGGTCTTGTGTTAGGGTTGGGAATGTTTATCGCCGGAGTTCCAAAGGCATTAGTTTTAACTCTCTTTGCAATTATTTTATCTATTATTCCTGTACTTGGTTCCTGGCTTGTCTGGGTTCCAGTAAGCATAGGATTGCTAGTCGCAGGGAATTTCTTTGCAGCAATATTCCTAGCACTATATGGTTTAATTTTTGTGTCAACTATAGACAATATTTTAAGACCCATCTTTTTATCAAGAAATTCTAATCTTCCAGTTGCATTAAGTATTATCGGAACACTTGGAGGTCTTTATTATTTCGGAATTGCAGGACTTGTTTTAGGTCCGCTAATCTTAGCCTATTCATTAATATTAATAGAGTTTTATAAACAAGGAAAACTTAAAGAAATTTTTAGGTAAAAGAGGATGAAACTAAAAGCAAGAAAATTTAATTGGATAGCAGGAAGGCCTGTAGTGGTTCTAAATGAATTTACTGCAAAAAAACTTAATGTCCATGTTGGAGAGAGAGTTTCTGTTTTAGTTAAGGAAAGAAAAATTTATGCCGTCGTGGATATATTCCCAAAAATTGTTTCAGACGGAGAAATTGGGATTTCAAATGAAATAAGTTCAATTATGAATATAAGGGATAAACAGGTTGTTGAAGTAGGGGCATCCCAATTATCAAAATCTAATTTAATTTTAAAGAAAAAACTTAAAGGAGCAAGGCTTTCTGCAAAAGAATTAAATCTAATAATCTCGGAGATAGTTCAAAATAATTTATCTGAAGCAGAATTGGCATATTTTGTTGCAGCTGAAAAGGCTCAGGGAATGACAATGAAAGAGACAATTGCATTAACAAATGCAATGGTAAAAAATGGAAATAAATTAAATTTTAAAAATAAAATTGTTGCAGATAAACATTGTATTGGGGGGATAGCAGGGAATAGGACAACGCCGATAATAGTTTCGATTTGTGCATCTGCAGGATTAACTTTGCCAAAAACTTCTTCACGTGCAATCACTTCAGCAGCAGGAACTGCAGATGTTATAGAAACAATATCTAATATAGAGTTTTCAATAAAAAAACTCAAAAAAGTTGTAGAAAAAACAAATGCCTGTTTAGCATGGGGGGGTTCTTTAAACCTTGCTCCTTCAGATGATAAAATTATTCATGTCGAAAGAATCTTGGGACTAGACATTGAACCTCAGTTATTGTCTTCTATAATTTCAAAAAAAGTTTCAGCAGGGTCTAGTCATGTTTTGATTGATATACCTTATGGAAAGGGTGCAAAGATTGCAACAAGGAAAAAAGCAAAAAAACTAGCAAAAAAATTCAAACAAGTTGGAAAAGAATTTTCACTAAAAATAAAATGTGTTTTTACAAGAGGAAATAAACCCGTTGGAAACGGTATAGGTCCTGTTTTGGAAATGAAAGACATTTTAGATGTTTTAAAAAATAGAAATTGCCCTGAAGATTTAAAAGAAAAATCCTTATACCTCTCTTCTCAACTTATGTCGTTATGTGGAATAAAAAACTCAAAAAAGAAGGCAAGAGAAATCTTATCCTCTGGAAGAGCTTATGAAAAATTTAAAGAAATAATTAATACACAAAATTCAAAACCTCTTCAATCTAAGGACTTTGATAAACAGATCAAAAAATTAAAAACTGCAAAACATAAAAAGATTATAAAAGCAAATAAAACAGGAAATATAAAATTTATAGACAATAAAAAAATAAATTCCCTTTGTAGGGTTTTAGGAACTCCTGAAACAGCCTCGGCAGGATGTTATATTCATAAAAAATCTGGAAAAGTAGAAAAAGGCCAAGAGATTTTAACAATTTATTCAGAAAGCAAAACAAAACTTAATGACGCTATAAAATATATAAGGGTGTTCAAACCTGTTTTAATTAAATAATTTTTGCATTAAAAATTTTAATACTTTCTAATGGTTTGTTATTTGCATCAACTTCAACTTTTGAAATTTCATCAACAACATCCATGCCTTCTACAACTTCTCCAAAAACCACATGTTTGCTTGTCATCGGCTGTTTATCAAAATCTAAATATTCATTATCAACGACATTAATAAAAAACTGACTTCCTCCAGTATTCGGACCAGAGTTTGCCATAGAAATTGTTCCCCTAACATTACTCAAACCATCTACAAATTCATCTTCAATAACATATCCCGGACCTCCCCTTCCAGTTCCTGTAGGGTCTCCTGACTGAATCATAAAATCTTTAATTACTCTATGAAAAATAACTTTGTCATAAAATCCTTTTTCAACTAATGATTTAAAATTCTTTGATGTCCTTGGAGTTTCAGGATATAATTCAATAACAATATCTCCTTTTGTTGTTTCTAATTTAACCATTGTATTTCTTGTCTGTAAAATATTTCCAACAGAATAAAATACAAAATAAACAAATGCTACTAATAAAACCAAGACTAGACTTAACGCTACAAATTTATTCTTCAAAATTTTTGGTTGCTTCATTTTAAATTTAAATTAAACAACTTTAAAAACTCTTTTTTTTATTTCATATCATGCCCACATCGCATAATGGTATTGCACTGGCCTTGAAAGCCAGGCCCTTCGGGGCATCCCAGTTCGATTCTGGGTGTGGGCGTATATTCTGAACTGGGATTCCCAGTTTGAGCATCTTCGCTCCGAGCACTAAAAACATTTGAATTAGATATGCGAGGTGCAAAGTGCGAACAGATTCTGGGTGTGGGCGT
>CAYOTW010000001.1:24527-41732 GCA_964407005.1 Candidatus Woesearchaeota archaeon
GGGTGTGGGCGTTCTCGAAACTGGAAGGTTTCCAGACGAACAATTATCTTAATAGGACATTAATTCAGATAGCCCTACTGAAATCAAATAATTTTTCTAATAGAATTATAAATTTTCCCCAAATAATTTTGTAAAAAAAGCTGTTGGAGTTTCGTGTAGCATTTTGATTAATTTTTGTGTTTGAAGATAAGCATCAGAAACTGCCTTAAATCTTTCAGCCTCTGATTTATCCATGTTGGGCACAAATTCACCCCCCATTAAAATTATGCTCCCTTTTGTTTCTCCTCTTAGTCTTTTTATTTGTTCATAGGAAGCATCAGATGTATGAATTAAATAAGAATCATAATCTGGAGGAATTTGCCTTGAATAACCTTTAAAATGTAAATTAACTGGCTCCAAATCAATCTTATTTTCCTCGGCAATATTTTCAATTGAATCAATTAAACTATCTCCCACATAGGGAGTATTCGTGATGACCATTAATGTTTTGCCCATATTAATCTTCCAGCCACACCTAAAACAACTTCATCATTCTAAAAATAAAACCCTTCATAGCCCACAAGCTACAAACGGCTTCATCTTCTATTTAAGCAGCAAAGCCAGCAAGACCTCACTACCCAGCCCTCTCTTTGCGAATAAAATTCGCCTATCTTAAGAGAGTACACATCCGAGAGAGATATCTCTCTGGGATTATCCGAATAATGAAGCCAAACCTTCAGCCGCTTCAGCCTTTGGTTCTTCTTTCTTCTCTTCTTCTTTTGCAGCCTCAGCAGGAGCCGCAGCAGCAGGAGCCGCAGCAGCAACAGAAGCATTAGCTAACTTCTCGTCAATATCAACATCTTTCAAGGAAGTAACAAGTACCTTAACCTTGGATTCGTCAACATCAGCGCCAGTAGCAGAGATAACTTTCTTCAAGTTATCCTCATTAACTTCTTGCCCTAACTTATGCAACAAAAGTGCAGCATATACATATTCCATTTTATCTTTGTTCTCCAGAATTTAATTCAGGAGTTTGATTATTAATATTATATTTTTCAATCCATCCTCTTTCATATGTTCTAGTATCATCAAGTGAAACATCTCCCGTGTGAAGTAATGCAGTTAAGGCCCCTTCTATACACCTTTTAGATTCAGCAACATCAGAGCAACCCACTCCTGCAGGAAAATAGCCAATTCCTCCACGAACAAAAATTTCTGCATGATATCCTGAAGCCTCTGGAATAATTAGTGCTTTAGCCTTATTTCCAAAATGATATTCTGCCACAATTCCAATCCCGGTTCCATCTCCTCCACCCATTCTAAAACAAACTCGCAAGACCAGCAGTAGACTCTTCTTGCGGTTCCTCCTTTACTTCTTCTTTGACTTCTTCTTTCTTTTCTTCAACAACCACTGGTTCTGGTTCAGGTTCTCCTGTAACAATTCTCCTAATAACGCCCTCGTGAGCAGAAGCCTTAGCTAAAATTAAATCCAATGTCAATTCATTTACTTGTCCAACTTCAACAGCAAAAGGTATTGCTCTGCCATAAGCATATAATAATGCTTCCAACATTGCTTCCTTATCAATCTTAATATCTGCATAGACTGTTCCATCCATAGAAGCAGCAACAGGTTCTAAACCACTTTCAAAAGGAGTAATATCCAACTTAGCCAAAATAGAAGCCTGGTCTTCAGTAATCTGATCCCCTTTTTTAACCATTATATGGGGCTTCATAATTGCAATCTTCCCATCTTGAACCTGTACTTGTAACCCTACTGCAGACAATGCAGAAATATCTGGCCCAGGAGGTAAATCAGTAGGTCCCTCAGGAATTTCAATATCTTCGCTAGCAATCTGTCCAGCCTTTGCCTTAGCAGGTGTTTTACTATCAGCTAAAATCCCAGAAATCTCAAATGCGTCCTCTTCTGAAAATAGCATTGCAGAACCATCTTCAACATATTTCACTAAATCATTCAATGAATCGTCTTTTGCATGTTCTAAAGCAAAATCAACTAAGCTTTTTTTAGTCACTCTAATCAAAGCCTTGTCTCTTAATTGTTTTTTAATCTGCTGAAATTGAGAACTCGGCAAACCTTTGATAGAAACAACCATCACAGTCTTTTTTTTCATAAGCTCTGCTAATTCTTTAACAATTCTTTTCTTTTCGTCTGAAACGTGTGTCTCTGGTTTAGCCATTTTAATCATTTAACTTAACAGGTTTAGTCATTGTAAATTTTAATAAAATATCCTTAACATTGTCCTTTCCTCTAGGTAATGCATTTTCAATACCTGAAATTAAGGCAGAAATATTTTCTTCTAATTTTTCATCAGACATATCTTCTTTTCCAGCAACAACCTTTAAACTCATTTCTTTTGTTCTTAATCTTACAGATTTTTTTACTTTTTCTAAAACTTCTTTGATTGCATCATCTCCATCAACAGGAATAATTCCTGCCTGAGGAGAAGGCATTTTACCAACAGGCCCCAAAACACGACCAAATTTTGTAGCAATATCTCCCATCATCGGGGCAACCGCAATAAAAGCATCATATTTCTTAGCTAATTTTTTCATTTCCTTTGGATCATTATATTTATCAAAATCTTCTTTTGTAATAGTGTCTACGAGTTTTGTATTTCTAGTCAAAAAAGCACAAACATTTTTATCTAAGGGGTTAGGAATCTGGGCAAAAGAATTAACTCCCTCTTTTCTCGGATCAAATTCCTTTAGATTTACAATTAAATCAACTGTTTGTACAAACTTTCTTTTCTCAGACTTTCTTAATTCTTCGATAGCTTTTTTTATTTCCATGATATTTTTAACAGAAAGTATTTGTCGGCAAAGCCTCCTACAACTTCTGTAGTAATTAGTTAGCGAAAATTTAGTTTATAAAACTTTTGTTAAAGAAATATGCAAAAAATAACACAAATCCTTATAAAACTCAGATATCTTTTTAATACATGGTAGAACTAATCGCAGTATTATCCTCAGGAAAAGGAACTTGGGGCCAAGTCTCTGGCTTAATGAAGAAAGGAGAATGGGAAAAGATATTAATCCTTGGCCCAAACTATGCAAAAGAATTTGATGTTAAAGATGTTCGCGGACAAACAATTCCTTTTGATTTTATAGAATTTGATCCTTCAAAATCTTTAGTTCAATTAAAAAAAGAATTTTCAAAAAATCTAAAAGAAAAAATTCATGGAACCGAAGTCGCACTTTCAATCGCATCTGGTTCAGGAAAAGAACACATGGCAATTATTTCAGCATTGCTATCAATCCCAACAGGGGTCAGATTTACTGCCTTAACAAAAGACGGGATTGTAATGTTGTAAAATGGGAAGATTGATTTGGGGAGTTGGAAATCCAATAGCACATATTTTTAGGTCAGATAGGGGAGATCTTGAATTTAGAATTTTAGGCAAGGAAAGATTTGAACCTGTTGCAGAAGTTAGTTTTCATTTAAATAAATTTAAAGAAGCCCGAGATTTTTATGTTAAATCAAGAAAAGCGTTTTCAGAATGGTTTTCTTCTCCTCCTTATCAGAAAAGCTATAAACAAAGACTTAAAGATGATCAAATAACGCCTTTAAAAGAATGGGAAGAAATCAAAAAATCTTATGAACTAGATTCCAGCTTTGACATTACTCCAAAAGATGAAGCACAAAAACTTAGGGAATAGAACTAATTATCTCTTAGATTTGATAAAAAGTAAATTAATCTAAACTTTCTCAATCTTTAATTTAGCCCCTTTCCTGACCAACATAACAACACAACTTCTTTTATCTTCTGCTCCAATTTCATAATCTTCTAACTTCTCTAAAATTTTTAAACCATAATGTTTGACTTCATCAAACCAAGGCTGTTTATCATAGCCCATCCTATCTCTAGCCCATCCCACACTTTTATAACCTTTAACATGAACAAAGTCAGGCTCTGCCCTTTTAATCAGGGAAACATATTCTTCAACATTCTCTTCAGACATGTTTGTCAAATCCTTCAAATTTCCCTCTTCAGATTTTTTAACTAATGTCAATCTAATAACTCTTCTAACCTCTCCCTTCAATTTTTTCAAAACATCCATTGTTTCTAAAAATTTCTTCCAAGAATTTTTTATTGAAGGACGGCACCACCTTAAAAACAAATCCTCATTTGGAGCATTTGTAGAAACTGTAATCTGCGTAGGCAATTCGGTTAAACTTCTTAAAACATCAGGGTGCAATCCATTTGTAACTAAAAAAGAAACAGCCTCTCTTTTTCTAATTTCTTTAAACATTTCTCCAAGCCGAGAATATAAACAAGGCTCTCCACTTAATGAAAATGTAAAAAGTTTAGGTTCTAAGGCTTCTTCAAACTTTTCCCTAGAAACATTTTTATTGCCTTTAAAGCCCATTAGTAATTTTTTCCTAGCCTCAATAATCCCTTCTAAAATTTCTTTAGGAGAATCTTCTTTTCCAATATCTATACCAAGATTTAATTCAATTGGTCTCCAACAATGTAAACACTGATTATCACACCACATCAATGCAGGAGACATCTGACAGCAACGATGAGATTTAACTCCATAGAATTTTTCTTTCCAACAAACTCCTTTTTCATTTAAGGAATTTCTTGTCCAACGACAAATCTGAACCCCGCTATGTTTTCCTACAATTGCATATTTTTGTTTTTCTAAAATCTTTCTAATGTCTTTCATTAATTAATAAAAAATAAAAAATTTTTAAATGTGTGCCTTATCTTTTCTTCTTCTTTTTTGCTGCTTTCTTTTTAGTCTTCTTTTTCCCAGTAGTCTTCTTTTTAGCAGTTTTTTTGGTTGTCTTTTTAGAAGTTTTTTTAGTCTTCTTCGGAGAAGACTTAATCTTCTTTTCAAGATCTCCAATCTGCTTTTTTAGTGACTTAAGCTTTGCAGCAATTTGTTTTGTTGTCGCCATAATCGCCTCTTTTTTAGTTAAATAATAGACGTGAGAATTCTTTAAATATCTTTCTAAATAATTCTAATAAACCAATAAAACATCATTCCAACAAACATAAATAAAATTGCAAGACCTGCGAATCTATATGCAAATTTTGCAACCTTTTCAGATTTAGTAACAGACAAAACACCAAGATAAAAAAACCTTCCTCCGTCGAGAATTCCTAATGGCAACATATTAAATAAGGCCACTAAAATATTTATCACAGCAATCCACCACAATAAATTATGAATAAAAATAACAAAATTGCCATCAAAAGAAGGAGTGTAATAAGTATTAGACATTTCAAAAGGATATTTATATTTTATAAAAAACCAATAACTTAATTTCTTAAAAATTCCACTATCGTCTATATTCATCGTGCCCACTCCTAAATATGCCTTGCCTTCTTGTTCAGGGTGTTCAGATAAATTTAAACTATAAACCTGCTCATCCTCATTAAACAATGTAGTGATTTCAATTTTCTGGCCTGGATTTTTATTCTCTAAACTTTCTTGAAAATCTTCTTTTGTAGTAATCTCCTCTCCATCAACAGAAATAATAATCCCCTTTAACTCTTTTTTTAAAGCAGGCGCATTATCTAAAATCAGAACCTCTGAATTCGAACTAGTTAAATTTTGTTTAAAAATTTGTTCTTGTAATTTTTCTAAAATAAAATACTCTCTACCCTCATAAATAACCTTGGACAAATTTGCTTTCATCATTTGATTAGAAAGAATAATCTCTCTTTCAATTGTTTCATTAGTAAAATCTAGATTTCTAATTTCAACCTGATTAACAGCATAACTATTAAACACATATCCAGAAGGCTGAAATGCAAAACTAAAAAATAAGACCATTAAACCTAAAAATATAAATGCAAAAATCACATTTGCAAAAACACCTGCGCCCAAAATAGTCATTTGCTCACTATTCTTTTTCTCTTTCAGATTCTTTGGATCTTCTTCTACAAAAGCAGCTAGTATTGGGCCCAAAAATGCAAACCCAGTAGATTTAATTTTTGTTTTAAATAAGCTCATAAATATGCCGTGAGAAAATTCATGACAAACAGCAACTATGGCCAAAGCCACTAAAAAATATGTAAAATAAAATTCAGGAAAAAATGATTGCATCCCAAATAACTGAGGAAAGTAAGGTATTAAAGGGGCTAAAGGAGGGGCCTTGATAACCTCGACTATTTGGGGCACAGTCACATAAGTCCAAAAACTCCTTCCAATTAAATATAAAATTATCGACATTAAAACAAATCCTAAAAAGATTATTGGAGCTTTTAACATTTTTAGAAATCTAGAATTTTTCTTAGCAAACTCGTCAATAGCTTTCATACCCCACTTTGTCCTATATAGGTACATAATGCCCTGCCTGCCTAAATTCTTTCTATTTTTGTAAAGAAATATTCCAACAGCAAGGCTAAACAGTATTAAAAAAATCACATCATAAACCCAAAAGCTCACCATAAACAAACTACCAAAATCTTCTTTATAAAACTATTTCTTTCTTATAGGTCTAAAATCCTTGCCACCACACTTTCTACAACGAGCCTTCCCAGTAAGAATTTTTAGAGGTTCAACCTTAATTTTATGCTTACACTTTTTACAAACAAACGCATTCTTAAACAATCTATTTTGCGCCGCCGGAATCTTAGTTGCCATGATATTATTTAGAATTTAGGTTTTTAAATCTATTTGTCAAACCAAAGGGCCCTATTTTCCCAGAATTATAACATTCTCCGAATAATCTTCTCGCCTTCAATATCCCAATATTCAACAGTTACTCCTTCCTTAACCTGTTCCTTTAAATCCTCTGGAATATCTAATTCAAAATTTTCAAAATTATCTGCATCCATAACACTTGCCTTTTCTCCTACTAATGATAGGACCTGTGCCTTCCTTTTATCAATCATCGGAACCTCAAATCTTTCATGACCTGGAACAACCATTACTTTCTTTTTTCCACCAGTCAAAGAAACAGCCTCAAACCTACATTTAGCATGACCGTGCTTTCCAGTTTTAGAAACATCCATTGATTTGATAACATAATGGTCTCCTTCAATAGTACAATAACTTCCAACTCTTAATTCAGTAGCATTAACAACTTTGTGTGCCATAATAACTTGTAAAAATCTCTATTTATAAATTTATCCTAAACCAGGGTTAAACTTAAAAACCTAAACCTCTCAAATTCACTATGGCAGAAAAAATTAATAAAAATGATTTTGTAGAAATGGAATTCACAGCCAAGACTGGAGAAAATATTTTTGACACAAACATAAAAGAGATAGTAGAAAAAGAAAAATTACAAATTAAAGATCCAAAACCTTTTGTTTTTTCAGTAGGGCATTCTATGACTCTTAAAGGCCTGGATAAATCATTGGAAGGAAAAGAAGTCGGAAAAACATATACTGAAACATTTCCTCCAGAACAAGCATTTGGCAAGCGAGATTCAAATCAAGTAAAAATGATACCAGAAAAAGCATTTTTAGAACAAAAAATAAGACCTCAAAAAGGAATGCAACTTTCCTTAGATGGCAGATTAGTAAAGGTTCTATCTGTTTCAGGAGGAAGAGTCTTAGTTGATTTTAATAATCCTCTTGCAGGAAAAGATGTAACCTATGAATTTACAATAAACAGAAAAATTACAGATCAAAAAGAAAAAGTAAAAGCTTTACAGGATTTCTTTTTTAGAAAACAATTTGAATATGAACTCAAAGACAAGGAAGTAATTTTCAAGGTTCCAAAACAAGAAGAGCAATTTGCAAAATTTGTAGAAATGATGGCAAAACCTTTTGAAGACATTTTAGGTTTAAAACCAAAAGCAGAAATTTTAGAAGATAAAAAGAACTAATAACATTTATCACACAAATTCTTATAAACTTGTCAAACTCAATCAAAATATGGAAGAATTCCAAAATACAAATGAGGTAAGAGAGGTTTCTCAAACAGTTAATGATTTAGATAGAGAACTAGAAGAATTTCTAAAACAACAAAAAGCAAGAATTAAAGTTATTGGTGTTGGAGGCGCAGGAGGAAACACTGCTTCAAGAATTAAAGAAATTGGGGTAAAAGGTGGAGAGGTTATCGCAATAAATACTGATGCCCAGGATTTATTATATTCAAATTCTGATAAAAAAATCCTAATTGGAAGAGAAATCTCCAAGGGGCTTGGTGCAGGTTCAAATCCCAGAGTCGGTGCAGAGGCAGCAAAAGAACAGTCTTCAGATATTAAAAAAGCAATAGGCGATTCTGATATGGTTTTCATAACTTGCGGATTAGGAGGAGGAACAGGTACTGGGGCTGCACCGGTTGTAGCAGAAATCGCAAAAAGACAAGGAGCCCTAACTATTGGAGTTGTTACATTGCCATTCACAGTAGAAGGAAGAAAAAGAATTGAAAATGCAAATGAAGGATTAGAAAGAATGGAGGGCATTGTTGACACATTAATTTTAATTCCCAACGATAAATTATTGGAATTAGCTCCAGACTTGCCCTTGCCAACTGCATTTAAAGTTGCAGATGAAATTTTAACAAATGCAGTAAAAGGAATTACAGAATTAGTTACTCGTTCAGGTCTTGTAAATTTAGACTTCGCAGACGTAAAGGCAGTAATGTCAAACGGAGGGGTTTCTCTAATTGGTATGGGAGAATCAGATTCAAATCAAAGAGCCTTAGAAGCAGTAGATAATGCAATTAATAATCCTCTTTTAGACGCAGAAATTGAAAATGCAACAGGTGCATTAGTGAATGTAATTGGTGGAAATGATTTATCTTTAGAAGAATATAAACAAGTTGTTCAGGCAATCGGAGAAAAATTATCTCCAGACGCAAAACTAATTTCTGGAGCACAAATCTCCAAAGACCTAGAAGGTTCAATAAGAGTAATGGTTATAATTACAGGGGTTCAGTCTTCTCAAATTTCAGGAGAAAGAAGACCAATAGAACAGGCAAAAAGACAAGAAATGGAAAACGAATTAGGAATAGAATTCTTTGAAGAATGATTTTATTTATTTCTAAACATCAAACTTAAAAACCCTAAACATTTATTATAAAACATGGTAAAATTCAGAACCTGGTTAAACTCTCAATATCAAAAACACAAAAGAGTTTGGAGACTTTTGAAAAAACCTTCAATGCAGGAATTTAAAACAACTGCAAAAGTTTCTGCAGTAGGCTTAATTATTATCGGAGCAATGGGATTTATTATCTCTGTAGCAATGAAAATGATTCTATAAAAACATTTAAATACTCAAATTCTATATAAATATTACTTGTTCTCAGATTATTGAGACCTAGTTAGAACAAAATGGAAGATTCAATTTTTGGCGGAAAGTTAGGAATAGAAGATGAAGACGAGTTAGAAAAACTTGCAAATCTTGACAAAGAAGATAGTCAAGACTCTCAAGAAGAACAAGAAGAAACAGAAGAACAAAAACAAGAAGAACAAGTAGAAACAGAAGAACAAAAACAAGAAAAAAAGAGGCTAGCAGAAAGAACAACTGAACAAAAAATTGAAGAATCAAATTCAGTAATTTTTGTAGTTAAAGTTACAACAAATAAAGAAGAAAAAGCACTAGACCTTGTAGCAGATAAGATTAAGAAAAAAGAACTTGATGTTTATTCAATCGCAAGACCTCACGGATTAAGAGGCTATATTTTTTTAGAAGCTCCAGACAGAGAAAATGCAGAAGAAGCAGTTTTCAATTTGCCTTATGTAAAAGGCATTATCCCAAAGGTTATTTCTTATGAAGAGATTAAACCAATGTTAGAGCCAACAACCGCGGATGTAAATATTGAAAAGAATGATGTTGTAGAAATGATTTCAGAACCTTTCAAAAAAGAAAAAGCAAAAGTTGTTAGAGTGGATAAAGGAAAAGGAGAAGCAGTTGTATCCTTACTTGGAGCAGCAGTTCCAATTCCAGTAACAGTTAAATTAGATAATCTTCGTGTAATTCGAAGAGAAGAGGAAGACGAATCTAGTTAAATTTTTAAACACTAAATTTGAGATAATACTATGATACAAAATAAAATCACTAAAACAGATTCCAAAAATACTGGAGGTTTTATTAAATGCCTTTAATAAAATTACTTGTTGAGGGAGGAAAAATGACTCCAGGCCCTGCAGTAGCTCAACAACTTGGTCCAATGGGAATTAATATTGGGAAGGTTATCTCAGATGTAAATGAAGCCACATCAGAGTTTAAGGGAATAACTGTTCCAGTTCATCTTAATGTTGATGCACAAACAAAAGATTTCACAATTAAGGTTTTATCCCCTCCAACTTCTGAATTAATAAAAAAAGAATTAGGACTAGATAAGGCATCAGGAGAAAGATTAAAATCTGCTTCTGGAAATATTGCAATTGAACAAATCATTTCTGTTGCAAAAACAAAACACCCTCATTTATTAGCAAAAGATTTCAAATCAGCTTTTAATAGTGTTGTGGGGACTTGCATGTCTTTAGGATTATTAATAGAAAACAAAGATCCTCAGGAATTTATCCAAGAAGTAAAAGAAGGCAAGTATGATAAAGAAATAGAATCACAAAAAATTGAGTTAACTCCTGAAAAGAAAAAAGAATTAGAAGATTATTTTGATAACTTGAAGCAAAAACAAGAAGAAAAGATTAAAGAAGAACAAGCAGAGGCTGAAGCAGCTGCAGAGCCAGCAGAAAAAGCCGAAGCAAAGCCAGAGGAAAAGAAATAATTTCTAGTCGCAAGATTTATTAATGATATAAATCCTTTTAACCTATCGGGGTCGTAGTATAGCTTGGTAGAATTTGTGGTTTGGGACCATAAGACCTGGGTTCGAATCCCAGCGACCCCATATCGGATTCTTTTGAATCCTTTTATTTTTGATTGATTATAAAATCAAATCAAGAAACAAACATAAGTGCATAGAGATAATCAAGCTCATATCACATTCCAATAACTTTAAAAATCCTTATTTTTATATTTAAACATGGCAGTAAAAACCAAGAAAATTAAATCGGCGGGAAGATTTGGCGCAGGGTATGGAAAAGTTAAAGATAGATTAATCGCTGTCGAATCTAAACAAAGAAAAAAACAAGAATGCCCCTTTTGTAAAGGAAGGGCAAAAAGACAATCAAAAGCAATTTGGCTTTGTAATAAATGTAAGAAAAAATTTGCAGGAGGCACATTTCATTTGGGTTAAACTTAAAAACCCCTTGAAATTAAACACACTATGGCACAATACAAATGTTTCCATTGCGGATCAAAAATTACTTCAGAAGAATTAGAAAAGAGATTTGTCTGCCCAGAATGCGGATCAAGAATATTTTACAAACCAAGAACTAAAATGAAAACAGTGGTAGCACAATAAAATGGATCAACAAAACCCTTTTGGAAACATGGATGAAGATACACAAAGAAAGATACAAGAATTGCAAATTCTAGAACAAAATTATCAACAACTTACAAGACAGAAACAAGCTTTTGATATGGAAAAAAATGAGACAGATTTTGCATTAGAAGAAATCGAAAAATCTGACGGAGAATTATTTAAAATAGTTGCAAATCAAGTAGTTATTAAAAAATCTAAAGACGAACTTAAAAAAGAACTAAACGACAAAAAAGAACTACTAGAAAAAAGACTTAAAATGCTTGAAGAGCAATCCACTCAATTCTCTAAAAAATTAGAAGAAATTAGAAATGACGTGATGGCAAAACTTCAGCCTTCTGAGTCAAAGGAAGATAAAGAAGACAAAAAAGATTCTGAAGAACAAAAATAATACTAAAACATACAAATGTTTAAATACTTTGTAAAATAATTTTCAATATGGTACTAGACAGATTTAGGAAAATGATGAGAAAGAGCAATGATGAAGCTGCGGAGTTTATAGAGATAGATTTAGAACAAGAACAATCAGGTTCTAAAGTTGTTGTAAAGACATTTACATTAAAATCTTATGAAGATTTAAATCCAATTCTTAATGCATTAAGAGAAGGATACACAATAGCAGTCATTGACATTAAAACACTAAAATCAAAAGATGTTGTAGAGCTGAAAAGATCAATTTCTAAAATCAAAAAAACTGTTGAAGCACTAGAAGGCAAGATTGCAGGTTTTGGAGAAAACACAGTTATTGCAACTCCTTCTCCAGTATTTGATATAAAAAAAGGCGCAACAGAAGAACCAGAAAAAAGAGATACTAGTATTGAAAGATTCTGAACACCTAATTAAAACAACTTCTAACACCTAAGAATATTTGTAGAAATTTCAAGATAAACAATCTTAAAAACAACAGTTCTATAAGACTAATATGGCAGACAAAATATTTATAGAAACAAGAAAAAAATTCAACTTAGACGAAGTCAATTTTGAAGAACTAGATGGATTAAATGGCACAATATCTCTAGCAGCCACAATTCAATATTTGGATTTACTAAAACCAATAAAAAAATATTTAGAAAAAAAAGGAAACAATGTTTTAATTAAAAAAGGAGCATATTATCAAGGTCATGTAATCGGATGCAACCCTGCAGCATTTAATCCTCAAGCAGACTTATTCTTATTATTGGCAGATGGAAAATTTCATGCACTAAATAATGCAATACAATTACAAAAACCGATCTATATTTTTAACACAAAAAAACTTGAAGAATTTACACAAGAAGAAATAAATGAATATAATAAAAAAATAAAAGGAAAAGTAAATAAGTTTCTTCATTCAGATAATGTAGGAATCTTAGTTTCAACAAAAAAAGGCCAAAATTATAATTCAATAAATAAACTCAAACAAAAAATATCAAAACAAAAAAATTGCTATGTTTTTGAATCAGATAATATAAACTTAAATGAATTTGAAAACTTTCCACAGATTAATATGTGGGTAAATACTGCTTGTTATGGGCTTTCAAGAGACCATTCAAAGATTGTAAACCTTAAAGATATATTAGCATTTATTTAAAATCAAAAGGCACTGGGCATTTTTATAAATTTTATTGGCTTTCCACGGCGGGACAAAGACGACCCTTATGTCTTCATCCCCAATAAGTTTTTCTACATCTCCTTTTGGATTTTTCGTATGCAGGCTATCTCCAATAAAATAAAATTCATTCCCGTTTCTATATATAGAATTAAATCCCTTTTCTATTGCAAACTCCCTTGCTCTGTCCTTAAATTCGTTCATTAAATTCTCGCAATACTAAACACAGTTTTTAAAGCCACAATTATTGTAGCAGGAACAAACATAACTAATAATGCTGCCAATATTGCATTAAGTGAAGATAAAATTGGAATAGTCGAAACATAAATTAAAGTATTCCCCCCAAAACCACTAACAATAACTAAGGCTAAACTAGCTAATAAAAAAGTCTTAGAATCTTTATCACCTACATTCATAAAACCAACTACAACCCCTAAAACCACTAAAATTGCATAAGGAATATTACTAGCAGAACCTCCAATGTACTTTTGGAACAATCCTAATAATATAGCTAAAACAACACCAATTAGAAAAGCCCAAGCGCCTAGAAGGTTTTCCTTTGATTTAACCATATGAAAACAAACAAAAAAACATATATAAACCTTTCTCACAACCTTGCTATATGCCCAATAATCAAATTATTTTTCCAATACTCTTTCAAACCAATAAAGCCTCCAAAAACAAAAACTTTATAAAGTGTATTAATTTTTAAATTACAACAAAATGGCAAAAACAAAAACATTTGCAACTCTTGGAATTTTAGCATTATTAATTTTGAGTTTATCAATCGTTAGTGCCGCAAACCTAGAGTTCACTAATGTAAGTTCTTTGCCAACTACAGTTACACAAGGAACAAAACATACAATTGGTTTCACATTAAATAATACTGCCGATGCAAATTATACATTAAATTGGTCATCTAATGAAGATTATTGGACAAATCTTCCTGACTTAGATTCTATTAACATATCTCAAAATTTAAGGGGATCAGCAGAAATAACTATCCCATCAGATAGGACAGGAGCATTTGAACCGGAATTAAAGGTGAAAGCATATAATACTTCAGATGGAAAATATGTATACACTGACCCTGCTTCTTTTTCAACTTCAATTCAAGAAGAAAGTGAAGAAGAAAATTCAACAACTGAAGACACAACATGCCAGTTAGAATTAGGGGAGAGCGAAACAACTTCATATTTAGAAATCATAGACTTTGATATTGATAATCTCGGAGAAGGCGAAGATGATACTTGGAATCCTTTAGACGAGATTCAAATTACATTAGAGGTAGAAGCATTAAGGGATGATATTGATGATGTAATGGTAGAGGTTTTTGTATATGATGGAGATAATGAAGTTACAAATGATTTTGACTTTGAAGAGGAAACTTATGACCTTGGAAATATGGATGAAGACGACAAAGAAGAAGCAACATTCACAATAACTGAACTTCCTGTTGATGTTGAGGAAAAAGATTATGAACTAAGATTTATTGTTTACTCTGACGAAGATGAATCAATTTGTGTCTCAAAATCAGATGAGTTTGATGAGGAATTCTTTCATAATATTGAAGTAGAGAAAGAGTATGACCAAGCTGTAATAGTTAGGGAAGGAGACAGCTCAACCACAATTGATGCAAATCCTGGACAAAGAGTTCAAACATCCTTTAATATCTATAATATTGGAGATGATGAAGAAGACCATGTTTTAGTCCAAATTTTCAATAATAATTTAGGAATAAATGAATTCAAACATTTTAGAAATTTAGATGTAGGGGACAAGAAAACAGTAACATATGATTTAGAAATCCCTTCAGATGTAGAAGAAGGAAAATATAATGTAGATATTACAACCTATTTTGATTACGATGAAGGAGATGTTCTAGAATGGTCTTCTTATGACGAAAACTCCTTTGATGACTTAGATGAAAGCTATTCATTTAACTTTGATGTAAAGGAAATTCCTGGAGCAACAAATCCAACAATTGACGCATCTCTAGCTTCCTCAGAAACAATGGTTGGAGAACAACTTGCAGTAAACCTTGTAATTACAAATAATAAGGCAGAAACAGCTAATACAGTAATTTCAGCAGAAGGTTATGACGCTTGGGCAAATTCAGTAGAAGTGAATCCCCAAATATTAACATTAGATGCAGGACAAACAAAACAATCTACAATCACTTTAATGCCAACAGAGGCAGGACAGCAATCCTTTACAATAAAGATAATTCAAGACGGTAACGAATTTGTTAGAACTGTAGCTGTATCAATTTCAGAAGAGCCAGGGATATTTGGAGATTTATTTGAAGGAGCACAAGACACAATTTTATATGTTGCTGCAGGAATCCTAGCACTATTAATAATCTTAGTAATTGTTTTAATAGTAAAAGTTTCAAGAAGACCTAAATCAACAGAGTTTTAAACTTTGATTTCTAAATAAATTAATGAACATAAGCAAATTCCTCGCAAGATATCTAATTATCTTTATATTGGGACTAAATTCCTTATGGGTTTTTTATAAAATATTGACTCCTTTAACAACCTATCTTGTCGCTTCAATTCTTTCATTATTCTCTACAACATTTATTATAGAAAAAGGAATTTATTATAATGGCTTGATTATCTCCTTAATCCCTGCATGTATTGCAGGCTCTGCATACTATCTTTTAACTATCTTAAACCTCTCTACACCGAATATAAAACTAAGAAAAAGACTAACAATACTAATTACTTCCTTAGCTGTTTTTTTCGTTTTAAATAGCCTTAGAATCGTTTTATTAGCAAATTTATATGCAGATAGTTTTCATTTATTTTCCTGGTATTTTCTATCAACTCTTTTTGTTATCTTGATTTGGATATTCTCTGTGAAATATTATAAAATTTCTGCAGTGCCTTTTTATACAGATGTAAAATATTTAATAAATCAAATTAAAAACTCCCAGAGAAATAAACAAAACAAAAAACCCCGCAAGAATCGTTCCAAGAGCAATCGCAATAAAACTTCTTGATCTTTTCAGACCAAACAACCAAGCCAATAAAACTCCAGTCCATACACCTGAGCCTGGAAGAGGGACAGACACAAATAACATCAAAGCAATATAGCCTAATTTATCAAATCTCTTCTCAAACTTATTCTCTTTTTTTCTAATCCTTTTTAAGAAATTATCAAACCGTTTATTATAGAAATTAAATTTCAAAAGTTTTTCATGAAAAAAATCAAAGAAGATAAACAATAAATATGCAACAAAAATGTTGAGAAATAAAACTAAAATAAAAAAAGGCAAAATAGGGAGATTATTGGATAAAACATAATTTAAAACAAAAGGTAATCCTCCCCTCAATTCAAAAAAAGGAAGAATTGTAAGCAATAACCCAAATAATAAATCAAACATTATGCACCTTCATAATTTAGTTGATTAACAATCTCGACGATAAATTTTTCAATGGCCATAACATTTTCACATTCTCCTACTTTAATTTTATAACAATCCCCTTCTTGTTCGATAAATGGTTTTTCAGATTTTTCTATTAATATGATTGTTTTTTGTTTTTCACTTGTACAATTTGCAAATCTTAAATTTAGTTCTTCTGCAACACTCTGATTAGAAACAGCCCCACTAATATTCTTAGTAACCGGCAATGCATTCATAAACATAGTTAAATCAGAGACAACTCTCCCCATCGAACTACATTTTCCCGCCTCAGGGGAAACAGAAACAATTAACTCAGGATAGGTATTAAAACTAAAATTAGTAGGAATTTCATTTTCTCTAGGATCGTTTCTTAAAAACATATTATAATAATGTTTTATCTCTCCCTTGTAGATTAAAGGAAATCTTGAATGATAAATTTCCAAACCATTGTAATCTTCTTTAACCCATTCCACTCCTGCAAATTTAAAAGTCTTTAAACTCTGAACATAAAAATAAGTCCCAAGAAATAAACTAAAAACCAAAGCAATTGTAATCAAAACTCCAATAATTTGTTTATCCTCCTTGCTTAGTCCTTTTTTCTTTGATTTTTTAACCATATTTTACTCAATCATATTCCCTAAATAAACCTTTTTATTATTTGTTAATTAATACATTTTGCAAAGTTTTTTAAACTAATCGGGTGTAATTAATTCAAGGCTCCGTAGCTCAGCCTGGCTAGAGCACTGGACTTTTACCTTTAGGTACTTCATCGGAAGAAATCCAGGTGTCACGGGTTCAAATCCCGTCGGAGCCATTTATAGACGGGATTTTTCAAATACTTCAATCTTGTAAAGTTGAAGTCCCAGAAATTTTCAATTTCTGAGCCCGTCGGAGCCATTTATAGACG
>CAYOTW010000002.1:0-18673 GCA_964407005.1 Candidatus Woesearchaeota archaeon
TTGATTTATTAAATCTCTTTCTAGCAAGATTTCAAATCTTTTTTTAAGAGCTTTTTCACATAAAATACAGCCTCCGGAAGGGGTTGGATAGTTTATGTTTTCTTTTTCTGCGATTTTAATTTGTGCTTTTCTTTGCCTTCCATGCGCGATTCCTTCTAAAGGTCTGAAGATTTTGAAGTCTATGTTTTGGTCGATTATTTTTAGTGCTTTGGAAGTTTGTGACATTGGTCTTTGGTCTATTACTTCTCCTGTTGCTATTTTATCTATGTTTTTTGATTTTGCATATTCCATAGATTTTTTTATCATGAATATTTTGCAGTCTATGCAAGGGTTTATACCTTTGCCATTTCCGTATTTTGGGTTTTTTATTATTTCTAAATATTCCTTGAATAGTTTGCCTTTTGTGCAGTCAAAGATTTTAAGTTTGATATTTTGGTTTTTTAAAAAGTTGTCTTTAATGTGTCTGTCGCATGCAAAGGGTAGTTTGAAAAATATTGCTAGAGGATTGTATTTTTTCTTTAGTTCTATTGCTGCGATTCTTGAGTCTAGACCGCCTGAATATAGTAGTATTATTTTTTCCATAGTTCTGTTTAGAAATTAGAGGTTTTAAGAGTTCTGATTTTCGTATGCTTCTTTATGTAATTCTTTAAGTTTGTTGTTTTCCCTTGCTGTTATTAGTAATTTGTTTATCTCTTTACTTACTGAGTTTTTTAAGTCAAGTGGATGAAGTTTTTTTTCTATAAAATCTTTTTCTACTTCTTCATAAGAAGTGTATTCAATATTTCCTCCGAATTTTTCTGGTCTTTCTACAATGAATTTTTCTTGTTTATCTTTTTTTATTACAAATATTAGATATCTTAGTAAGGCCATAATTCCATTGTCTGGATCTCCTGAGACACAATCTGCATTGTTTATTTTTTTCTTTACTTCTTCTTCACTTTCTAATAAATCTATTTTTGTTTTTTCATCACTTGAACTCATTTTTTCCCCGACTAAACCACGAATAATTGGGTTTATTAGTTCTATCCTCGGAGAGTAGCCTATTTTTGGAAGATATTCCCTTGCATAAACCATTATTTTTCTTTGATCCATTCCTCCAAATTGTGCATCTACTTTTAGGTATTCTTCATCTAGTGCTTGCATTAGAGGGTATATTACTCCTGAAAGTTTTGGATTTTCAATTTGTTTTACAACTTCTGAGGCTGCTTTTTTAGAATCTTTAATGTTTGTGAATGTTGAAAGTTTTAATAGGTCGTAGAAATATTGTTTATTTAATTGGATTTGATTTCCTTTTACAAATTCTAATTTTTTTAGATCTACTCCTAGTGTTTTTAATATTGTTTCTATTGCTTCTTTATAATATTCATATCTTTTTTCTAAAATTTCCCAGGGGACAGAGTCTAATGCAGCGTGTAAATCTGCTAATAAAATTTTGACCTTTAAACCTGCTTTTAGAAAGTCGGCGATTTTCATCATCGGAAAAAAGTATGCAATTGAGATACTTCCAGTGGGCATTGTCCCCCAGTAAATCGAGATTTCTTTGTCTGAATTTATTTTTTCTTTTAATTCTTCTTCTCCAATTATTTCTTGTAAATTTCTTTTGATAATCTCTAATTTTTCTTTTGTATCCATGTTATATTCAATATTATTTGTTATTTAAAGTTTTATGTTAACTCTGTTCCCGAAGGTTTAAATATTCTGGATTTTGTTTTTAATTATGGCTGAGAAATATGATGTGGTGATTCTTGGGGGCGGCCCTGCTGGTCTGACTGCTGCGATTTATGCCTCTCGTTATAATTTATCTACCTTGGTTGTTGCTAAATCTTTTGGCGGGACTACAAATCTTGCTGGAGAGATTGAGAACTGGCCTGGTTTTATGGGTTCTGGAATGGAGTTGATGAACAAGGTTAGGGAGCAGGCTAAGAATTTTGGTGCTGAGTTTTTAGAATCAGAGATTAAAGAAGTTAAGAAGACTGAGGAGGGTTTTGAGTTGAATTTAGACGATAAGAAAGTTTGTGGTAAGACTTTGATTGTTGCTTTAGGGACAGAGCATCGGAAGTTGAATATTTCTGGAGAGCAGGAGTTTTTAGGAAAGGGTGTTAGTTATTGTGCTACTTGTGATGGGATGTTTTTTAAGGATAAGAATGTGGCGGTGATTGGTGGTGCGGATTCTGCTGCTAAGGCTGCTTTGTATTTATCTGGGATTGCTAAGAATGTTTATGTTGTTTATAGAAAGACTGAGTTGAGGTGTGAGCCGATTGTTTTGGATAAGATTAGGGATGTAGAGAATATTACTATTTATGGGAATGCTTTGCCTGTTGAGATTAAGGGGGAGGATAAGGTTGAAAAGATGGAAGTTGAGCAGACTCCTGAGTTGGAAGGGGATGTGAAGAAGTTTGATTTGGATGTTGATGGTGTTTTTATTGAGATTGGAGCGACTCCTGCTACAGAGGTTGTGAAAGATTTGGGTTTGGAGATTGAGAAAGGATCTATTGTGACTGATAAGAATGCTTGTACTTCTGTCGAGGGTGTTTATGCTGCAGGAGATGTTACAAATAATAAGTTGAAACAGGTTGTGACTGCTGCTGGAGAGGGTGCGATTGCTGCTCGGTCTGCCTATGATTTTTTATTGAGTTTGCGGAAAAGTTGAAAATTCTTTTAATTTGTTTTTGTTGAACTGTTAAGGTAATTTGGGAAGTGGACTTACGGGCATGGTTTTCTTTTTATTATATTAACTAAAAAGTAGTAACTAATAGAAAACTTTAAATAGTCTGATTATTAATAGATTATATGGAAAATCAAGATACCTTTCAAGCATATTTAGAAGAGGTGCTCAATGTAGCTGGAGAACAAGCAAATCCTAATTCAAGATTAGTAGAAAATGTAGCAAGACATTTTGGAACCTTAGATTCATTTAATTATGCAGTAGCAAGTTCTTCGGCAAGGTCTGCCGATAGAGAAGAGAGAGCACTAATGGGTATGGAAACTGAAGATTTTATAGTTGGTCCACTACCTAAAGAAACAAGACTACATTCTCCAATAGATTTAATTCAAGTAGCTAGAGACTTCTATTCAAGTAAGGGATTAAGTCAATCAGATTATAGAATTTCTATTCCAGATTTTGAGGAAACTATTACATTTGGAAATCCAAAAACGGGCGGGTCTGTTCAATTTGACTTAGGCAGGGGTTTTAGAAAAGATGATAAATATGAATTGTGGGTAACTTCTGATTTCTGGGATTTACGTGAGTAAAACAACTTTGGAAATTATTTTATTTCAAATCAAAAACCTTTCAAATCCCAAAAACATCCCTAACATCATATACTGATTTTGAAGAGATTAATTTTTTTCTAAGTTGTTTTGCATTTGGTTTTGATTTTGTAAATTTCATTGCTTGTGATTTTATTTGTTTGAAATAAAGTTTGTATTTTTTTGCAAGTTTTAGATAATCTTTAAATTTTATTTTTGATTTTTTATTTGTAAGTTTTGCAAAGATATTTGGGTTTCCAATTGCTTCTCTTCCCAACATAACAAAGTCGAATTTTTTTAGTATTGATATTGCATTTTTTTCATTTACATTTCCAGAATAAATTATTGGGACCTTTGATGATTTTTTAAGTTTTAAGGCAAGGTCAAAATCTGGTTTTCCTGAATATCCTTGCTTTTGTGTTCGTGGGTGGATTGCAATTGCATCGCAATATTCTTCTGCAATTTTTGCAATTTCTAGTGCGTGAGGGGATTTTCTTAATTTTATTGTAATTGGTTTTTTTGTTGATTCTCTCATTGTTTTTAATATTGATTTTATTAATTTCTTATTTGGGTGCATGAATACTCCTGTTTTATTTTTTTGTGCATTATTAGATGGACAACCTAGGTTAAAGTCCCAGAGGGAAACTTTTTTATCATATTTTTTTATAAATTGTTTTATCCCTTTTGTTGAATTACAGGATAGTTGGATTGCAGGTTTGTCTTTTAAGATTAATTTTTTCTTTGTTAAAGGATTTACTAGGCCTATGTAAGTTAAACTGCAACCTGCTTTTTTGCATAAAAGTCTAAATGCTATATCATTTATTTCGTCTAGTGGGGCGAGGAAGTAGGGATTTTTTAGTTTTAGATTTTTAATTTCCATAAAATTTTTATACTTTGTTTAGTTTTATAATTTATGGAAGTTAAATCTGGGTTTGAAGAGTGAGATATTATCTCTAAAAAATTTACAGCTGATGGAGAGAATGTTAATCCAAGATTGGAGATTTGTGGCTTGCCTGAAGGAACTAAAAGTATTGTCTTAGTTGTTGATGATCCTGATGCCCAGAGGGTGGTTGGTTATACCTGGATTCATTGGGTTGTTTTTGATATTCCTGTTAAAGGAGATAGTTTGATTATTGAGGAAGATTCGATTCCTGGAAAAGCAGGGGAGAGCACTTATAAGAAAAGAGAATATGGTGGACCTAATCCTCCTGTAGGAACGGGGATTCATAATTATCATTTTAGTGTTTATGCTTTAGATTGTTTTTTAGATTTAGAAGAAATGTCTTCTTTAGACTTGATTGAAGAGAAAATGCAAGGACATGTTTTAGATTCTTATGATTTAGTTGGAATTTATTCTAGGGATTGAAAGTTTTTTATATGATTTTATTTTGAAAATTTTACATTCTACCAATATCTTTATAAACTTGTTTGTATTTTTTATATTATGAAAATTTTAGGATTGTTAATGGTTTTTGTATTATCTGTAAGTTTAGTTTTAGCTGCGCAGGTTGTTAGTGATGCTGATATTGAAGCTATGGCTAAAAATGCTGTGGGGAATGCAAATGTTAGTGGAAAAGTGTCTGGAAACGCGAGTTTAAATTCTGAAGATGTGAAACAAGCAGCTAAGGAATTGGCTAATAATTCTATGGGAGAAAAGATTAGAGAAAGAATTAAAACGAAGTTGGAAAACGGAGAGCAGGTTAGATTAAATGGCGCTATTGCTGAAAAGGTTAGGAATCAGGTTAGATTAAAGGCAGGAAATGTTTCTGCTAGGACAAATCTTTCTATTTATGAATCGGAGGATGGAGGGATTGTTATTGGAAAGAATGCTCAAAGTAGGTTTAAGGTGAAGGTTATGCCTGACGTTGCTTCTGAGATGGCTTTGGAGAGGTTGAGATTAAAGAATTGTAATAAATCAAATAATTGTTCTATTGAATTAAAAGCTGTAGGTGAGGGAAATCAGACTAGAGGAAGATATGAGGTTAGGGCGAAAAAGAAGGCAAGGATTTTTGGATTATTTGAAACTAATATGAATGTTGAGGCTGAGGTTGATGCTGAGACTGGAGAGGTTGTTAGAAGTAATAAGCCTTGGTGGGCTTTTTTAGCTATTGAATGATGTTTAGTGTTAAATTTTATATTAGTCTGTGATTTTTAGAAGAAAAAAATTATTATTTATTTTAAGAATTAGGCTGCGTATGAATAAAAAGCACTTATTAGGTTTTCAGTTTGTGCAGGTTCGGGTACTTGGCTAGTATGTCTTTTTGGGTGCCCTAAAAAATCTTTTATTAAATCAGATACTTTTCTCCGATTGCTTTATCGCATCCAAAATATTCCGCTATTTCTTGATAATCTTGACCCATAGTTAATTTGAGGCATTGTAGTATTTATACTTCTCTTCTGTCTTCTTATGATGGCTTAAATTTAAGGCTAAGATTTATTAACTCGTTATTCATTTTGATTGTATGAAAAAAAAAGTGGTATTGGTTATTCGTGACGGGTGGGGATATAGAAAATCCCGTAAGAACAATGCCCTTTTAAATTCTAAAACACCTTATAATGATTATCTTCTTAAAAATTATCCAAATACTTTCTTAACTGCTCATGACGGTTCTGTTGGACTTCCAAAAGGCTATCAAGGAAATTCTGAAGTTGGTCATATGGCTATCGGTTCAGGTAGGGTACTTGATCAATCCTTAAAAAGAATAAATTCCTCAATAAGAGATAAAACATTTTTTAAGAATAAAGCTTTTTTAGATGCAATTAAGAACGCAAGGGAGAAAAAAGGGGCGCTTCATATTATTGGATTGATTCAAAATGAAGGGGTTCATGCACATCTTTCTCATTTATTTGCATTATTGGATTTGTGCAAAATGAAAAAATTTTCAAATGTTAAATTGCATTTAATTACTGATGGGAGGGATTCTCCTGTAGATAAGGGGTTGAAATATTTAAAACAAGTTAAAAGAAAGATTGAGAAATTAGGTGTTGGAGAGATTGTTTCTATTTCTGGGAGATTTTATACCATGGACAGAGATAAAAGATGGGAAAGGACAAAACTTGCTTATGAGGCAATTGCTTTAGGGCAGTCCAATGTTGTTTTTTCTGATGCTGAAAAAACTATTCTTAAGAGCTATTCTAATAAAATAACTGATGAGTTTATTGTTCCGAGGGTTAAAGAGAGTTATAAGGGGATTTCAAAGAGGGACTCTGTGATTTTTTACAACTATAGAACTGATCGTGCGAGGCAGTTGACCAGAGCATTAAGCGAAAACTCATTTAAGCCATTCAAGAGAAAAAAGATTAATGCTTATTATGTTTCTATGACTGAATATTATAAACCGATTAAAACCTCTGTTGCTTTTAAAGAACAAAAGATTAAGAATAATCTTGGAGAAGTTATTTCTCATAAAAATTTGAAACAATTAAGAATAAGTGAGACTGAGAAGTATGCTCATGTTACTTTCTTTTTTAATTCTCAGAATGAGGTTCCCAATAAGGGCGAGGATAGGATTGTTATCCCCTCTCCAAAAGTTAGGACCTATGATTTAAAACCAGAGATGAGTGTTTCTAAGATTGCTTCTAAGTTAGTGAAAGAGCTTGGGGATTATGATCTTGTGATTACAAATTTAGTTAATGGGGATATGGTCGGACATACTGGAAACGTTTCTGCTATAAAAAAGGCGTGTAATGCTGTGGATAAGGCTTTAGAAAGGATTACTAAAGAGGCCTTAAAGAAGGATTATGCTGTTTTGATTATTGCCGACCACGGTAATGCTGAAGACCAGAGACCTTTATGGAGGACGTCCCATACTATTAATCCTGTCCCGTGTATTCTTGTTTCAGATAATAAGAACATAAAACTTAAGAAAAGGAAGGGTTTGAGGGATGTTGCTCCTACGATTTTGGATTTAATGGATATTAAAAAACCAAAAGAGATGACTGGAGAGAGTATTATTAAAAAAGGCTAAACTTTTTATATCTTTATTCATTTATTAACTTATGATAAATTGGGTGTTATTGGGTATATTTGTTTTAGTAGGATTGGTTTTATTGAAGATGGAGCATCATGGTAAAAAGGTTAAGTTGGTGATATTGGTTTTTGCAGGTCTTTTGATTTATTTTTCTGTGCACGCGATATTTAATTCTTCTGATTTAGATTTGAGTTCTCCTAGGGGAATTCTTAATGCTGTTTATGTTTATTTTGGATGGTTGGGAAAAACATTGAGTAGTCTATGGGATGTAGGAGTTCAAACCACTGGAAGAGTTATAGAGGCTGTTAATCTTAGTGTTCATAATTAGTTAGGGGTTTTAACTTGTTTCGTTAGTAAGAACCACCTCCGAGGCTCTCTCTGCTCTCAATTTGCATCTCCATCGTTGGAAGATTGTTGTCGAAGCGAATTGTTCGTCGGGACTCGTCCCTCGTTCTCATAAAGCCACCTCCGAGGCTCGAACTCGGGACCTCTACATTACCAATGTAGTGCTCTAACCAGAACTGAGCTAAGGTGGCTTGTTTATCATTTGGTGTGAAAATTTATAAATGCTTTTATCTAAAATAAATTATGGAAAAAAATGAAAGGTTAGAGAAATTGCAGGAGAATTATGAAGAGTTGAAAAGGAAGTATGGTTTGCCTGATTTTGAATCTCTTGCAGAGGATTTTGATATTGAGAAGGTTGCAGAAAAGGAGAGTAAGTTTTTATTGAGGGAGATAAGAAGGGCGGTTTCTGAAAAGATTACTGCTTATCTTCATTTGTTTGAGACTTTTTCTAATCCTTCTAATGCCCCAATGTATATTTTTAGTTTGTTGAAGATGATTTCAGATAAGGAAGAGATTTCCAATATTTATAAGAGGCTGGCTTATTTTAATTTGAAAAATTTTAAACTTGATGTTTTGTATGATGAAAATAAAGAAGCTGATTTTATTAAAGAGATTAGTAAGGAGTGGCAAGATTTGAAAAAAAGAATTGGAGAGATTGCAGAACTTTTTGAAGAGAAGTTTGATAAGGATATTGATATCAAAAAACAAGGATACTTTGGATAGGACCTCAGAAGGGGTGGAAAGACTTTTAGAAGTTTATAGGGGAGTTGTAGAATCATTAAAACCTGCATATGAAATTCCTGGACAAAGAAGAGAGTCTTATTTACCTAATTGTGAAAAACCTTGTGTTATTACATAAGCTTGTCTAGATTAATTTCTATTGCAGAGATTGGCATTTTAAGTTTGAAGTTTTTGATTGCTCTAGGAGAGATTTCTCCGATTTTTCCAATTGATTTATCGCCAACAATAATTTCTCCTACCCTGCCTTCAATATAATTTGAGTCTTCTGTTTCTTTTATTTCATATTTTTTATCAATCATTTTAAATAAATAATCTAGGATTTGTTTTGAATCTGTAAAATTTATTTTTTCACCTATTAAGGCTATACAAAGTTTTTCTGTTTCTTTTATTTTTGTTTCTTTTGAATCATTTAATGAAAAACAAGTTCCAATTTCAAATATTTTTTGAGGGTATGTTGAGGAAGTATTTTCTGATAAAATCCTTAGTAAGTTACTTAGTAGATCTGGTCTAAGAACATCGTATTCTGTTTTTGAGTCTTCTACTTCTATAAATTCATTAAATTTGTAATGTAATTTTTTTACATCTTTTTTTACAGCTAAATGAAATGAAGAGACTTCGATTAAATCTAAACCTGAAAGTATTTCTTGAATTTTTCTTTTTTTAATTGTTTTTTCGTCTTCTTGGCCTATTGTAGAAATCTTGGGAATTTCTGGTTCAAAGTTTTCATAGCCATAATTTATTGCAACCTCTTCGATTAAATCTACCCAGTGTAAAATATCTAATCTATATGCAGGAATTAATGCAAATGTTTTATCTTTTTGTTTTTCTATCCCAATCCCACTTTTTTCTAATAATCTTTTTATTTCTTTTTCTTCTAATTCTAATCCTAGATTTTTGTTTAAGTCTTTTATAGAGAATTCTAGTTTTTCTGGTTCTAAATCAGGAGTAATGGATTTTTTTGAATCACTTATTTCCATTGCATAAATTTTTCCACCCATGTCTGAAAAAGCACTTACTATAATGTTTAAACATTTTTCTAAGTAGTATTTATTAAAACCAGAACATTCAATAAATATAGATTTTGTTTTTTCATTTACTTTCCCTGTTTCATGCGAATTAATTATTGGAGGCATACTTAGTACTTTGCCGTCGGCATCTTCAAAGATGGGATATTTTTCTGCTTCCTTTAATAGGTTTCCATATTCTCTTCCTGCGGGATGTTTGCTTAAAATCTGTTTTCCATTTATTTCCTTTGGAAATTCTAATGGTCTAAATTTTATGTCTTCTGGTTTTTTGGCCTTGTAAGTTATTGGAAGTTTAATTTGTTCTAAGGGATAAATCCCTATTGCGAGTTTTGTTCTTTTTCTTCCAATTGTTAGATGGAGTTTTTCTTGTATTTCTACGATGTTTTTTATTTTCTCATCATCAAGTTTTAGGTTTTTTACTATTGCACAGACTGTGTAAGGTCTAACTTGCTTTACTGATTTATCAATCTTAACTTTGTAGTCCTTTTCTGGTTTATTTATATTGAATTTAGAAATTGATTTTTTTCCCAAGTGTTGTAAAAAACTTCTTGTAAATCCTTGCAAACTTAGTAAATCTGGCCTATTTGGAAAAACTTCTACTGAGACTTCATTGTCTTTAATTTCTTCAATAGGCGTTCCAAACATACTTATTTTATGTTCTAATTCAGGAGTTATCTTCCCTATTTCTTTTTCAAGTTCTTTTTTATTTAGTGTTAATATTGTCATCTAATATTTCCTACTCCTGATTATTTCTATTTTATTTTCTAAGATATCAATTAAATCTAGTTTTAATCTTTTTGCAATTATTGCTGTTGTTAAAATAATTTCTGAGATTTGATCTGTTGGACGATTTAATAAATTACTATTTAGTTTTTTTATTTGATTTGTAAGATCTTCTGCCTCAATTGTTAATATCTCTTGGCTAGATTTTTCTAAAAATTCTTGTCTTCTCTTTGCTTCCCATTCTGCAAAATCTTGTATTTCTTCAATTGTTAGCGCCATAGTATCCTAATTTTTTATTTAATTTTGCAAATACTGAAAAGTCTTCTGGAGAGCAATCTATAATGTATGCAGATTTTGTTTTTATTGCATCTCCTTCTTGGGAGAGTTCACTGACTCTTGCTATAGTTCTTTTACACACTTCTGTAAACTCGTAGATTAAATGAGTGTTATCTTTTGAATCAAGTTGTTTTAATATTTCCCATTCATCAGTCAGGCTTCCTGCTATTTGAATTAACTCGCTCTCACTTATATTTGGTTTTAACTCGTCTTTTTCTATCATTTCATCCAGTATTTCATTTCTCTTAGTTTAGTTATGTTATTTTTGTACATTTCTCTTAAGTCATTTATATTAAAATATTCCATTATTATTCTGTCGAATCCAGGGCCCCATGCTAAAACTGGAATGTGTTTTCCAAATATTGGAACTGTTACTTCTGGTCTGAACATCCCGGCCCCCCCTAGTTCTAACCATTCTTTATGAATGGGATGGAAGACATCTATTTCTAGTGAAGGCTCTGTGTATGGGAAGTATGCAGGTCTTATTCTAATTTTTTCATAGCCCATTTTTTTAAAGAATTCTACTAGGTATCCTAAAAGTTGTCTAAAATTTGCATTCTCATCGACGACAATTCCCTCTGTTTGATTAAATTCAAATCCATGACTCCAATCTACTGTTTCATTTCTAAAACATTTTCCTAGAGCAAAATATTTGAATTGTTTTCCTTTTTTTACTTCTTCTGCAATTGTCTTTAGTGTTTTTACTGATAGGGGTGTTGTATGGGTTCTTAATAAAACCCTTTTTGCATTTTCTTCTTTCCAAGATTCTTGCCATCCTTTTGTTTCCCCGTTTGCAATTTTAATATTTCCTTCATGAACTTTTTTAATCTCTTCTAAATAGGAATCATTTTTTTCTAGAGGTATGTCTGCTTCTAAATCTTTTATAAAAAATGTGTCTTGCATTTCCCTAACTGGATGATCCTGTGCAGTAAATAATGCATCAAAATTCCAGAATGAGGAGATAGTATATTTACTTTTCATTTCTTGGAAACCCATTTCTAGCCAGATTTTTTTTGCATATTCAGTTGCCTGATTTACAAAATGTTTTTTACCCCCATAAATTTTTGGCGCAGGACTATTCAAGTCATATCTTCTAAATTTCTTACCTTTCCAATAATTTTTTTGGATAATTTGAGGAGTAAGTTGTTCAATTAAATTTTCATCTAAATCTTGTTTTGAGATTTCTTCACCTAACTCAGTTAGATTAGCTGAGATTTCTTTTTTATCTTCTATTAAGATTATTTCTTTTCTTGCTTGCAAGTTTTTTAGTGCAAATTTGTCTTCGGGTTGTAAATCTTTTTCTTTAATTGGAAGTTTTTCTAAGAATTTTTCTTCAAGAGTTTTTTTTATTACTTCCTCTTTTTTTGCGATTAATAATGCCCTTTGATTTTTAATATCAATTGTGGCTTTTCTTTTTAATACTCCGATAGATGCTTTTGCTTCGTCTTTATTTAGTCCAATTTTATCTAATTCGTTTAGGGGGATTGACTTGTTTTCAATTAAGTAGGTTAATAACTTTCTTTCAGGCAAACCTTTTTTAGAATAATTAATCCCATTTATTCCTTTATCAATTATTCTAAATTCATTTTTTTTAATTTCAACTAGTTCTTTATTTTTTAGAAATTCTAATGCTCTTAAACTAGTTGTCGTATCTAAGTCAGATTCCTTTGATATTTTTTCTAGAGATTCTGCCTGTGTCTTAAGATTTGGCAATACTTTTCTCTCTATTAATGAGAGTGATTCTATTATTTTTTGTTTTTCCATGTTTATAGAGTGATTGTGGATTTAAAAGTTTTAGTAAATGAATTTTATTTAGTAAAATTGGATTACTGCATTTTTTGTTTGTTGTGATGACATCCCTAATGATGTTGCAAATGCCTTTAAGTCGTAATTGTTTGATTTTTTGTCTAAGTCATAAATTTTTATTTTGCATTTTGCTTTTCTGCAAATTTTAATATTTTGGATTATTTTAGAAATTGTTTCTGCTTGTTCTCGTTGGTTTTGTTTTCTTAATCTAGAAATTTCAATTACTATTGCAATATTTTTTTGTGCTGCTTCTTTTGCTATAACATGGTTTAAACCTGAATCTCTTTGTTTTAATGTATTTTTTTTATTTTTGAATTCGCTAAATAATAAATAATCTATATTCAATGTTTCTATTGCTCGTCTGTTAAATTTATTATCTTGAGCGAAAACACCTATTTTGTTTTTGAATTTTTTTTGTTTTAAGCTAGCAATAATTGCTCTGGCTGTCTTTTCATCAGAATCTATTAGCAATATTTTTTTATTAATATTTTCTGGAATTTCTTTCTTACTTTGTATTATTTTCATATTATTTTATAATCAAGGTTCCTTTAAATTTTTTGCCTTGAATAATTTTATCAACTTCTTCTAGAGAGTTTGTAATATATGTAGGTATTTTATTTTCTTTTATTTTTTTAGCTGCGTCTTGATCTAAAACAAAATGTTGACCTGCTTTGAATTTTATTTTTTTAGTGATTTCATAAAAATCCTTCCAAGAGATTTTTTTTATTTTTTTGGCTGATTTATATTTTTTTGGATTTTTTGTATACAATCCTTCAACATTTGTGAAATTAATAAATTCGCAATTGAAGTAAGAGGCTATATCTGCGGCTGTTCCATCAGAAGTTCTTTTGCCTTTTGTTTTAAGCGCCCCACAAAAAACCACCTGGTTTTTTAGCAATAGGTTCTTTATTTTTTTCATGTTTTTAGGGAGGTAGTGATTTGCTTTTTCTCCAAATATTTTCATTAAAAATTTTGCATGCAATCGTGTTATTGCAATTCCTGTTTTTGACTGTTCTTTATCGCCTTTTTTTAATTCTTTAAGAGCTTTCATATATACTCTTGCTGTTTTACCTCCTCCAGTTACTACAATAAACTTTTTTTCTGGAAATTTATAAAGAAGTTGTTTAAATTTTTTTAGGAATTTGAAATCTATTTCTTTTGGAATTATTCTGCTTCCTCCTAAAGATATCACCCATTTTTCCATAACTTATTTGAATTGTTTAGATTTAAATATATTGTGTAAAACAATAAAGGTTATTAAGGTATTTTTCTTAATTTTATTATGGTTCAAAAAGAATATTCTTCTGGCCAGTATTTTGCGGAAAGATTTAGAGATTATGTCTTAGATTATTTTCAAAAAAAGAAGGGATATAGGCCTAAAATTAGGCAATCTAAAGATTCGGTTACAGTTACCGTTGCCAAACAAGATTACACCTTGGATTTTTCAGGAGTTGATTCAAGGGATGTTTTGAGGGTCACATCACCTATAAGAAAAAATGGATTCACTAATGAAATAGAATATAGGAGAAAAGTTGATAGAACTAATACTGGAAAAATTTCAGATAATACTTTAAGAAAGATTACAGAGAGTTTTTTGATTAAACTTATTAAGGAATCGTAAATAATTTATTGTCTGTAACTCTGAATATTTTTAATCTTGCTCCTGAATCAATCCATCCATGGGAATAATTAAGTGCTGCAAATGCATTTACAAAATCTTTATTTTTGAAGAAATGGTGAGCATCTGATAAATAGTTTGAAGACATTTCGATTATTTCTTTTGCTTGTTTTTGTTTTCCTTTTGCAATATTTTTTTTAACTTCTTCTAGTGCTTTTGTTGTTAGGGAAAAATATTTTTCTAGTTTTTGTTTAGTGATTTTGTTTTGCATTTTCTAAAAGTGAGTAGGGAGTGGATTTTTTAATTATAAATCTTGAGTTTATCGAACCTGAATGGATTGCACTAATTATAAAGTTGTCTACTGCTGCCTTGAATACACCCTCTAATAGTGGGACCTTAGCTTTATCAGCTATTGTTTCAAGTATTTCGTTTATTTCTTTTGGTGATAATGTGATATTTGTTATTTGCCTTTGTCCAGCCCGAATTACACTTACGGGAGTTCCCGCACCATTACATTCAATTGTGGAAACAGAGGGATCTTGTAAAAGCATAGAAATTTTTCCATACTCTTCATTTTTTTGTGAATGTGTTGCAGGGAGGCGATATTGAATTTGTTTTGGTTTAGGAAATTTTTTATATTTAATGTAGGGTTTCGCAATTGGTTTTATTAGTTGTTCTAAATCTTGTTTAGGTTCTTGATTTTCTTTCAAAGGCTTAGAATAAATTTGTTTTTCATTTTTTATTGGTGCTTCATTGAAATTTTTTTTCTGTTCTAATTTTTCATCTGAAGATTTTTCTGCTTCTTGTTCTTCATGTAATTCTTTTGTTCTTTGATGAAACTTAGGAATTAGAGAGGTATTTATTAAATCTCTTTGTTTTTTAGAAAACGCTTTTTGTTTTGCAGATTTAATTAGTGCAAGGGTAAATTTTCTAATAAACCGATGTTGAGGTTTTATTTGGGGGCTCATGAGGATGGAAGAGGTCTTGGTCTAAAATTGTTTTCAGAAGGAGATTTATGTTTTAGTTTTTCTTCCATTAAAACCAGACCTTTAGCAATAGTTTTATTTTGTTCTAAAAGTGAGTTTATTTTGTTTAGCATATCTTTGTCTGATTTTTCAGGGCTATCTTTTACAAAATCTTTTGCTGCTGTTTCAAATACATCTAATAGGTTGGTAATGTTTTCGGAAAGCTTTTCAAATTTTATAGCAAGGTTTGTCATTGCTGATTGGATTCCTACAAAATTTTCTATTAAAAGTTCTTCTCTTTCACGAGCTGTCATTCTTTTCTTTTTTGTTGAAGAAGATTTTTTTGAACCTCTTTTTGCCATGTTTTTCCTAAGAGAAGGTTGTTTATAAATATTACGAGGATGGGGCTAGGAGGAGTCGAACCCCCATCTGCCGGTCTGGAGCCGGCCATTCTACCCTTAGACTATAGCCCCCTTATTTGATTTATAGAAGTTAGTTTTTAAATTTGTTTATTTAAGTTTTTTAATATCTTCTATTTCTTTTGAGGATATCGCTGTTCCCTTGTATTTAACCCCATATAATAATGCGTCTAAAAGTTGTTTTGTCTTGGGCATTTCAAAAAGATTTTTTTTGTAAGCAATGTATAATAATTCTGAAGAACGAATAAACTTAAATCCTTTTAGAATTTTTAATCTCCTATTATCCAGGGTTATTTTGGTATGAAGTTTTTTTTCCATTAAATGTTGTAGGGCTTCAGGGTCTTCAGAAATCATTCTTGTTGTCCTCTCATCTATTACTATTACATTTTCTTTATTACAAATTTTTGAAAATGCCAAACAAGATGCTTCGCCTTCGTGGATAAGATTTAATCTTTGGTTTGCCTTTAATGCTTTGTTTGCATTATCAAGAGCTTTTTTTGTTTCTTTTTTCAAGAAATTAACAGAGACAAATTCTGTTGCATCTGTTAAAACACCTTTGTCAAATAGGTTCTTTACTCTTACTGCCTCTAGTTCATATTTTTTTATTTTTGAGGGCCTATCGATTATTTCTTTTTTTACTTGAGGAGTTACTATAAATTTTCCATTAAAGTTTTGTTTAAGTTTTTCTAAAATATCTAAAAGACCGTTCATTGTTAAGGATATAATTGGACCTGCGTCGAAGATTAAGAATTTTTCTGGTTTCATTTGAAAATCTCCTCAGCATATTTAATTCGCTCTTTAATCGAGAGGGTTTGCGATGCGTGGGCTTCAGAAATTGAAGATTGACCTATGTATGATGCAAGATCCCAAAGATTTATCCCAAGAAGTTCTGCTGTTTTTTCTGCAGATATTCCGTGTTCATAGATTTTGAAAGCTTTATTAATCTCAGCTTTTCTAAAAACATCTTTTGTATATTCTTTTAAATTACTTGAGATTTTATTTAAAGAATTTCTTATTCTTCCTAATGCTCTTCTAAACTCAGGGAGTTTATTTTTTTCAAGAGAGGTGATGGCTATATCTAAATCCTTTAATAATGTCTTATAAAAATTATCCCACCCTGCCATTTTTCGGTAATGGTTTCTTTGTAATATCTTGCTTAAGGAATATACTAAGACTGCGGACATGATATTATCAGGGTCTTGATAGATTGTTGCAGAGTGTATTGTTTGGTTTGAAAGTGATTTTAAATGGGCTGGTTTATTTGATTTTATTAGGTCTCTTGCTTCCTTAAAAATTCTTAATATGTTTGTCGCCTCTTTCATATTGTTTTTAAAAGGAATAGTTATATAAATCTTGTTATATTTTTGTTTTTATGAGAGTATTATTGGATACTAATTTTTTGATTTGTTGCTCTAAACAGAAGATAGATTTTGATAGTTTGGCTGATGAACTTTTTGAAGAAAATGTTGAATGGATTATTCCCGAAGAGGTTTTGATTGAACTTAAGAATTTTTCTGAAAGAAAAGGTGAAAAGGTTAAGGACAGGGACGCTGCTAAGTTTGCTTTAGAATATTTGACAAGTATTGATTTTAAAAAAGTTAAATTAAATTGTGAGGATGTTGATGATGGGATTGTGGATTTTGTAAAAAACAGTGATTTTATCTTGGCTACACTTGATAAGGAATTAAAAAGGAGGGCAAATGTGAAGAATTTGGTGATTCGTAGTAAGAGTTATCTAAAGGTGGTATAGTGAAAACCTTTATAAACCAAAAATTTCTCAATATTCTATGTTCTATTTAATTGAAGTTGAAGACCATGTAAGGGTAGAGCCAAAGTTGTTTGGTTTGGATACAGCTGATGCTGTAAAAGAACAGTTAAATGAAACTTATTCTGGGTTTCAGGATCCTGATTTAGGTACTGTTGTTTCTGTTTTAGAAGTAAATGATGTTGACGAAGGAATTATTATTCCGGGAGATGGTGCTGCTTATTATAAGTCTGTTTTCAAGCTAGTTGTATTTAAACCTGAATTGCAAGAGGTTGTTTATGGAAATATCAATGAGATAACTAATTTTGGTGCTTTTATGAATATGGGTGTTTTGAAGGGAATGATTCACATTTCTCAGACAATGGACGATTATGTGACATTTTCAAAAACTGGCTCATTGTCTGGAAAAGATGGCAACAGAACATTGAATGTAGGAGATGATTGTATTGCAAGAATTGTTGCAATTTCTTATAAGGGCGATGATCCTAAGATTGGTTTGACTATGAGACAGCCAGGACTAGGGAAGTTAGAGTGGGTTAAAGCTGACAAAGAAAAAGCTAAAAAGGAGGCTGTTAAGGCTGCAAAGGCAGAGGAAAAAGCAGCTAAGAAATAATGGCAAAAAAAGAAAAAGCTTGTTTGAACTGCCGGGCAATTTATGAGGGGGAGAGTTGTCCTAACTGTGGAGAGTCTGTTACAACTGATGTTGTTAAAGGCAGAGTCCATATTTTTAACTCAGAAAAATCAGAAGTTGCTAAAAACATGAAAATAAATGGTAATGGCGAATTTACAATTAAGACAAAATGAAACATCAAATTTTGAAACAAGAGAAAAATCCTTTTTTGGAAAGAGAAGAGTATTTAATTGAAATTGAAGCTGATTCTAATCCTAAATTTGAAGATGTTCAAAAGATTATTGGGAAAGAAGAGAATAGTGTTGTTATAAAAAAGTTAGAAGGAAATTTTGGAAGAAGGAAATTCATTACAGAGGTTTTTGTTTATGATTCTGAAGATGCTAAAAAGAGGGTTGAAACAATCCCTAAAAAAATTAGGAAGAAGATGGAAGATGAAGAAAAAGCAAGATTAGAACAAGAAAAAAAGAAGAAAGAAGAGGAAGCTAAAGCTGCTGAGGAAGCTAAAGAGGCTGAGGAGGCTGAGAAGGTTAAGGAAGCAGAGGATAATGCAGGAAGTGAGGAGTCTAACGAAGAAAATAAAGAAGTAAAGCCTGAGGAGTCTAAAGAAGAAGTTGAGGAAGAGAAAAAGGCAGAAGATGAGAAAAATGAGAGTTCTGAGGATGTTAAAGGAAATGTAGGGGAAGCTAAAGATGGCAATTAAGGCAAAGATTAAAGGTAAGAAGAAAAAGAAGAATAATGCGAGTTCTAAAAAGTCTAAGATGTATAAAATTGAAGGCGATAAAGTTGTGAGAGAGAGAAGTTGTCCTCGGTGTGGTCCTGGGATTTTTTTAGCTAAAGGACAGAATAGGCTTTATTGTGGGAAGTGTCATTTTACTGAGTTTTTGAAGAAAGAGTCTAAAGAGTGATTTTAGTTTTTATGAGGGTTTTGTTGGAGTGTTGATTGTTTATTGGGTACTTTCAAACAATAATTCAGAAACAGTTACAAACTCAAATCCTTTTTCTTTTAATTTTGGAAGAATTTTTTTCATAATTGGAATTACTTCTTTATGACTTCCAATTCCTTCAAAATAATCATGAAA
>CAYOTW010000002.1:18773-33179 GCA_964407005.1 Candidatus Woesearchaeota archaeon
ACATTTAACGAACTTTGCCACTAAAAACCTTGAAACACTTAAAATTAAGGGGTTCAGATTAATGACTTAAGAAATTTATAAGTATCCTAAAAATATTAAAAAGATTATTTATGATTTTCAGGGATATAATCTCCAAGACCAATAAGTTCAGCCTGTCTTGAAACTTCATCTAAATCAGCCTGCCCTAATGCCCTTGCCTGATTTAAAACAGAATTCATATCTTGTTGTATTTGTCCGATGTATGATCTTCCAAAAACAGCTTTTGCATTATCATCACTTGCAAGATTTTTTAGATCATATAGTGATCCAATTAAACTTCGCCTGCTTACTCCTTGTGTTGCTCTTTGTGTTTTTGTCATTGTATTATTTTGTTTTTGTGTTTTTTAAATTTAAGTATGAAAAGCGGTACAAATACTAAAAAGTATTAGTTTTTTATCCGCCAAACCTCTTTGGTTTAATATAATAGAACCCTGGAAGAGGCCAAAGAGCTCTTAAAATAGTGTGCTCAATGGTCCTCTTCTGGGGAAAAAGAGGTGATAATATATCTAGTTTTTTAGAGTATTTAAAACTTTCGGTTTGTTGTGATTGCTTAGTGATAGCAGTCTGGAAAGCTACAACATGGTTAATTTTATTAACTCTCTTCTATATTATCTTAAATGGAGAAAGAGGAGAGGATTGGACAGGATCAGTTTTTTGATTTGATTACTGGGGAAGAGGTTAGTTGGCAGGCAATTATTTATGATTTGGTTAAGAGCGAACAACTTGATCCTTGGGATATTGATTTAGGGGTTTTGGCTGAGAAGTATGCTGAGACAATTGAGAAGCTTGAGGAGGCGGATTTTTTTGTTTCTTCAAAGGTTTTGTTAGCTTGTTCTTTATTGTTGCGTTTAAAGTCTGAGGTTTTGTTAAATGATTATATTGTTAGTTTAGATGAGGCATTATATGGAAAGAAGCCTGAGAATAGCTATGAGGTCGAGAAAATTGAAATTGATGAAGATGAATTGCCTGTGCTTGTTCCTAGGACACCTATGCCTCGTTATAAAAAGGTTACATTGAATCAGTTGATGGGGGCTTTAAATAAAGCTATTGAGACTGAGAACAGAAGGATTAAGAAAGAGATTAAGAAAAAACAGGCTAAGAAATCGGCTAATATTGTTCTTCCAAAAGGCAGTAAGATTCCCCTAAAACATAGGATTAAAGGGATTTTTTCAAAGATTAAATTTCATGTTAGTTCGGGTAAAAAGCGAGTTGGTTTTTCTGAGTTGGCTGCGAGTAGAGACGAGAAATTATCTTCTTTTTTGCCTGTTTTACATTTGACAAATGATGAAAAAATTTATGTTCATCAAGAAGTTCATTTTGAGGAGATTTGGATGGGCTTTGAAAAGCCAGACTATAATGATGATTTTTTAGAAGAAATAGATAGTGAGGAACAATAGTTTTTATAAATTAATTTTCTATTTAGTTTTATGGTTGATGCTTATGTTACGTCAAGTGGAGCGGTTTATCAGGTTTTTAATAATGGTAGTTATAGTCTAAGGAAGTATGATTCTGAAATTAATGATTTTAGAGAATTTGGAGATTGGGTAAAGGTTTCTAGAAGTGTTTTAAGGGATTTTGCTAAAAATATTAATGGTGCAAGAGAGTTATTGAATACTTTGAAATTTTTGCACAATGAACATAGAGGACTAGATGATAAAGATGTCAGGTTTGTTTATTTAGAGGATGGGGAATTAAGGCATAGTTCACCGATTAAGGGCAGATTAGAAAAAGAATCCGAGTTATATAAAAAATTAAAGAGACAAGAGGGAGCCTCTGACAACTAGCTCTTGTTTACCTGTTTTCATATTTTTGAGTTGAATCTTATTTTGTTTTGCTTCTTTTTCTCCGAGTATTAAAACATAGTCTATGTCTTTTGAGTTTGCGTATTCCATTGCTTTTGAAATTGATTTTGTGGTTATTAAGGCAGGTTGATTATTTTCTCTAAGATATTCTGCTAGTTCTGATGATTTTTCTTGTTGGTTTATTGAGATTATTAGTATTGGTTTTGCGATTTTTATGTCTGCGATTTTTGATAATCTTTCTAGTCCAAATGAAATGCCTGTAGATTGGTTGCCGTCTATTAAGAAAGAGCCTCCTGCTGTGATTGTTTCTTTTAATTTTTCTGTTTTGATTTCAAAAATTGTTCCGCTGTAATAACTTAATCCCCTTGCTAAAGAAGGTTGGAATTTTATATTTATTTTGTAAGGTTTGCACAATTCTTTTAGTTTTTTTATTTCCTGATAAGATTGATATTTTTCAAAATATTTTTCTTGTTTGTTAAATTCGTCGAGGATGAATTCAGCTTTGTATTTTTTTAATTCTTTTTTAATTTCTGTTTTTGGGAGTTTGTCTAATTTGTCTATTTCTTTTATTACTTCTTGTTTTTGTTTTATATTATTTTTTTCTAAAATTTCGTTTAGGAGTTTTCTATTATTGAAGTAAATTGTATATTCAATGTTTAATTTGTTTAGTATTTTTGAAGTCATTGCTAGGAGTTCTGCTTCGTCTTTTAGTGTTGAGCCGATTATGTCAGCGTCGCATTGGGTGAATTGTCTGAATCTGTTAGAGGTAGTTGGTTCGTCTCTGAAGACTTGCCCGATTTGAAATCTTTTGTAAGGAAGTTTTTGGTTTTTTGCTATTCTTTTTAGTTGGAATGTGAATTCATATCTTAATGCGAGATTTCTTTCTCCTTTGTCTTTTAGTTTAAAAATGTCTGAGACTGCTTCGTCTTTTTCATTGTCACCCTTTACAAAATCTTCATATTCTATTATTGGAGTTTCAGCTGGTTCAAAACCGTAGAGTTCAAATTGGTTTTGGATGATTTTTTTAGCTTGCTCTTTTTTTATTGCTTCTTTTCCAATGAAGTCTTTGAATCCTTTTGCTGTTTGTGTTTTCATTTTTCACCTCTAATTTTTATTGTTCTGTTAGGCCGGGCCTGCGTTCGATTCAGGGCGGTAACGGAGAATCTGCTCGCAATTTGCATCTCAGAGTTGTCCATGTTTTTCAATTTGTTCTCTTCAAAGCGAATTACTCGCCCCGGCCGGGCCTGCGTTCGATTCAGGGCGGTAACGGAGAATCGAACTCCGGCCATACGGACCACAACCGCACGTTCTACCACTAAACTACTACCGCCATTTAGAGTTAATTGAAAAGTTGGTATAAAAAGGTTTTGAGAAAAAGAGTTGTAACTAGGAGTATTTCTAGTAATGGGGATAACTCCGATTATTTATCATATTCTTTTATGGATTGAATGTTTTTAAGAGTTTTGTTTTTTACAAAGTTTTTGTTAGAAAGAATTTGTAATTTAGATTAAAAAAGAATTTGTGCCCTTTCGGGCCGCTAAATAAAAAATAAAAATTTAGTAGTAGATTTATTCTGAACTTTCTGATGAAGTCTCTTCAGATTCAGCAGTTTCTTCACTAGATTCACTAGTCTCAGAATCGTCTTCAGATGAAGTCTCTTCTTGAGCTGGTGCTGTTTCTTGCACTTCTGCTTCTCCAGATTCAGTAGATGCTTCTACTTCTTCTGAAGTTTCTTCTGTTTCATTGCTTGAATCTTCTTCAGATTCGCTAGCTTCTTCAGTAGGAGCTTCAGCTTCACTGGATTCAGATTCAGCATTTTCTTCACTAGTTTCTGCTGGTGCAGATTCTTCATTTGAATCTTCACTAGATTCACTAGTCTCAGAATCGTCTTCAGATGAAGACTCAGAATTCTCTTCTACATTTGTTGCTTCTGCACTTTCCTCAGATGATTCCTCTGATTGAGGAACTTCTTCTGAAGTCTCTGACTCCTGTGCAGGAGCTTCGGATGTTTGGTTTTCTTCTTCCATATGTTGAGGTATTATGTTAGTTTTATAAAAGTTTAGGTTTACTCTGAGATGGTTAAATGGATTTTGAGAAATTTTTGGGCTTAAGAATCAAGGGCATTTAATGTAGAATATGCTTCCTTTTGGAGGATAATGGTAGCAGTCTTTTTTCTCTAGTGTTTTTGTGGCTTCGTTGTAAATATAATATTTATCCCTTGGATTGTGTTTATAATCGTGCTTATGGGAATCTCTATGCCCATATTTATGTCGAGAATATTTTCTATATTTTAAAAAATCTTTAAAGTCCGCATCTCTGTGTTTCATTAAAAATTTATTTCTTTCGTGATAGTCTGCATATGAATAGTCTTTTTTATGGTGTTTAGAGTATTTGCAATCTACACAGGTAAAATCGCTTGTTTGAATTGTGTAATGTTTTTCATAGTATGAATCTATTTTTACAGGATAGTATTTTTCTGGTCTTGCGTGGACATAATGGTGTGCTGATACAGCTGATGCTAAGAAGATGATTGCTAATAATAAGGGGATGAACTTTTTCATGATATAATAAGGCATTTTAGATTTTTAAGTTTTGTTAGAAAGATTTATTAATGGAAAGTAGTTATAATTTTTATGAAGGTGGTGATTAACGGACTTGGTCGAATTGGTCGAGCTGTTTTAAAAATTTGTCTAGAAAAGGGTGTTAATGTTGTTGCTGTTAATGATTTAACTGGTTTAGATAATCTTGTTTATTTATTAAAATATGATTCTGTTTATGGGAGATATGAAAAAAATGTTTCTATTGATAAAGATAGTTTGAAAATTGGAAATAAGAAGATTAAGTTTTATTCTGAAAAAAATCCAGAAGACCTGCCTTGGAAATCTTTAGGAGTTGATATTGTAATTGAGGCTACAGGGGTTTTTACAAAGAAGGCTGATGCTAAGAAACATATTAAAGCAGGAGCTAAAAAGGTTGTGATTTCTGCTCCTTCAGACGATGCAGATAATATGGTTGTTTTGGGCGTTAATGAAAATAAATTAAAACAAAGTGATAAAATTATCTCAATGGGATCTTGTACTACTAATTGTTTAGCCCCTATTGCAAAAATTTTAGAAAAAAAATATGGTATTAAAAAAGGTTTTATGACGACGGTTCATGCATATACAGTTAGTCAGGCTATTTTAGATTCTCCAAGTAAAAAATTTAGAAGAGGAAGAGCAGGAGCTGCGAATATTGTGCCAACTACATCAGGTGCTACAAAAGCGGTTGTAAAAGTATTGCCTCAATTAAAAGGAAAGTTAGATGGTTTGGCGATGAGGGTGCCTGTTCCTTGTGGTTCTATTGTTGATTTTGTTGTTGAATTAAAGAAAAAACCAAAGGATGCCGACGAAGTTAATAATGTTTTAAAGAAAGAGGCAAGGAAGATTGACAAGGTTTTGAAATATTCTGAAGATGAATTAGTTTCAAGCGATATTATTCAAGACTCTCATTCTTCAATTGTAGATTCTCTATCTACTCAAGTTATTGGTAATTCTGTTAAGGTTTTAAGTTGGTATGATAATGAATATGGTTATTCTTCAAGATTAGTTGATTTGATTAATATGTTAAAATGAAAACCTTAGATGATTTTGATTTTTTGGGGAAAAAGGTTTTAGTTAGGAGTGATTTAAATTGTGATGTTGTTTCTGGAAAAGTTATTGAGAGTGAGAGGATTAAGGCTTCTGTTAAGACTATTAAAGAGTTAAAGAAAAAAGGTGCAATGGTTGTTATTATTGCACACCAGGGAAGAGAGGGTAGAGAAGATTTTGTTTCTTTAAAACAGCATACTAAACTTTTGAATAAATATGTGGATGTAGATTTTGTAGATTCTATTTATGATAAAAATGCCTTGGAGAGGATTAAATCAATGAAAAAAGGAGATGTTTTGTTGTTAGAAAATCTTAGGTTTTTGAAGGGTGAAGAGGATTTAAAGAAGACAAAATATGTTAAGCCACTTGCAGAGCATTTTGATTTTTATGTTAATGATGCTTTTTCTGTTTGTCATAGAAAACATGCTTCCATAGTTGAATTTCCGAAGTTGTTAAAAAGTGCTGCCGGAAGGTTATTAGAAAAAGAGGTTGAGTCTATCAAGAGTTTGAAGATTAAGGATTGTTTGTATATTTTAGGAGGGGCTAAACCCGAGGATAATATGAAGTTGATTAAGAGCAAAAAGGTTTTAGCTTGTGGTTTGTTTGGACAGATGTGTTTGATTGCAAGAGGAAAGGATTTAGGAGAACAAAATAAATATTTAGAAAAGAAGATTGATAATTTTAAAAAAACTAATAAGGTGTTGAAGAAAAAGTTGAAAGGTAAAAAGGTTTTGACTCCGATTGATTTTGCTGTTTCTGTTAATGGAAAGAGAAAAGAGATTGCTTTGAAAGATTTTCCTTGTAATTATGAGATTTTTGATATTGGTAAGAAAACTCAGAAGATGTTTGTCGAGGAGATTAAGAAGGCAAAGGCTGTTTATATGAAGGGGCCTGCTGGCTATTGTGCTGATAAAAAGTTTTGTAAAGGGACTAAAAAAATTTTAAAGACGATTGTTAAACAGACTAAAAGAGGGATGTTTTCTTTGATTGGAGGAGGACATTTAAGTGATGCTATGAATATGTCGGGTGTAAACGAGGGCCAGTTTAGCCATGTTTCATTATCCGGAGGTGCTTTGCTAAATTATATTGCTGGAAAGAAACTGCCAGGGCTTGAATTATTAAAGTAAAGTTTATTAAGGGTTGTTGTTTTATTTTTAATAGGTGATAAAATGAATTTTGATGTTGTGACATTTGGTTCGGCAGTGGTTGATGTTTTTGTCGAGACTGGTTTAAGAGAAAAAGAAAAGTTTATTTCTTATCCAGTGGGTTCTAAAATTTTGATTAAAGGTTTAAAGTTTGATATTGGAGGAGGTGGAACAAATACTGCAGTTGCTTTTTCAAGGTTGGGTTTAAAGACTGGATGGATTGGAAAGATAGGGAAAGATACTGACGGAGAAAGAATTTTAGATTCAATGAAAAAAGAGAAAGTTAAATTTTTGGGTTCTTTTGGAGATGGATTGACGGGGCGCTCAATTATTTTAGATAGTAAGGAAAAGAATAGGACTGTTTTGACATACAAGGGTGAGAATAATACTATTTCTTCTGAGGAATTGGATTTGAAAAATGTTAAGACTAACTGGTTTTATTTTACATCTTTATTGGGAAAAAGTTTTGCGACTCAAAAAAAGATTGTTAAGATGTTTCCGAATACAAAGGTTGCTTTTAATCCTTCTGAATATTTAATTAAAGATAAATTTGAAGAGGTTAAGAAATTTTTAAAGCAAGTTGATATTTTGATTTTGAATTTAGATGAGGCAAGGATGTTATCTTCTGATAGGTTTTTGCTCAGGGATTTGCAGTCGATGTGTAAGGAAAATTCAGTTGTTGTGGTTACAGATAAGAATAGGACTATTCGGGCTTATGATGGGGAGAATAAGTATTCATTGAGACCAAATAAAGTTAAGGCTAAAGAGAGGACAGGGGCAGGGGATGCATTTGCTTCAGGTTTTGTTGCTGGGCAAATTGTTGGAAAAGATGTTGTAAAGAGTTTAAAATTAGGGTTAGCAGAGGCAGAGTCTGTTATAAGATATTTTGGTGCTAAAAATAAATTGTTGACAAAAAAGTTAAAATGAGATGGAAGGGCTTAGTTAAAAAAAAGCATGCATTATTTTTAGCTTATGATCAGGGGTTAGAACATGGGCCTTCTGATTTTAATGATAAAAATGTGGATCCAAAATATATAATTGATATTGCTAAGAATGGAGGATATACTGGCTTTATTTGTCAAAAGGGAATTGCTGAAAAATATAATGATTTGATTAAAAAGTCTAAGGTTCCGTTGATTGTTAAGCTAAATGGGAAAACTAAACTTGTTAAGGGAGATCCTGTTTCTAAGCAGGTTTGTAGTGTTCAGGAAGCTGTTGAGTTAGGTGCTGTTGGCGTAGGCTATACATTGTATATTGGCTCTGAGCATGAGAATGAAATGTTTGAGGAGTTTGCAGAGATTGAAGAAGAGGCGCATAAAAAGGGGTTGATTGTTGTTACCTGGATTTATCCTCGTGGAAAAGGGATTAAAAAGGATGAGGATTTAATGACTTATGCGGCTCGTGTTGGTCTTGAGCTAGGTGCGGATATTATAAAAATAAAATATAATGGAAGGTATGAGGATTTAGTCTGGGCTGTTGAGAATGCAGGAAGGGCTAAGATTGTGATTGCTGGAGGTGTTAAGGCTAAAGAAGGTGAATTTTTAAAACAGGTTGAAGAAATTAAAAAAGCTGGTTGTTTGGGTTTGGCTATTGGAAGAAATGTTTGGCAATCTAAGAAACCTTTAGAAATTTCTGAAAAACTAAATAAGATTTTTTTGAAATGAAGATAGCTTTTTTTGAGATTTGTGATTGGGAAAAGGATTATTTGAAGGAGAGTTTGAAAGGACATGAGTTGTTATTTTTTGAGGAGAAGTTAGATAAGAAGGTTGTGAAAAGGATTTCTGATGTTGATGTTGTTTGTATTTTTATTTATTCTAGTGTTGATAAAAATGTTTTAAATGAGTTGAAAAATTTAAAGGCTATTGTTACTCGATCCACAGGTTTTAATCATATTGATGTTAAAGAGTGTAAGAAGAAAAAGATTAAGGTTTTTAATGTGCCAGATTATGGGCAGAATACTGTTGCTGAACATACTTTTGCTTTGATCTTGGCTTTGTCTAGAAAGATCCATAAGTCTTATGAAAAGACATCCAAGGGAGATTTTTCTTTAGATGGTTTAACAGGGTTTGATTTAAAGGATAAGACTATTGGGATTATTGGTTTAGGAAGTATTGGTAGGCATGTTTTTAGAATGGCTAGGGGATTTGAAATGAAAACTTTAGGGTATGATGTTAAAAAGGATAAGAAATTAGTGAAGAAGGGTTTGAAATTTGTTTCTCTGAATAAGTTGTTCAAGGAGTCTGATATTATCACATTGCATTGTCCGTTGACTAAAAAGACTGAACATATGATTAATAAGAAATCTATAAATTTAATGAAGGAAGGTGTTTATATTATTAATACTGCTAGAGGGGATTTGATTGATACAAATGCTTTGATAAAGGCTTTGGCTAAGGGCAGGATTGGTGGGGCTGGTTTAGATGTTTTAGAGGAGGAGAGGATTATTAAGGAAGAGATTCAGTTGCTGTCTAAAGGATTTTCTAAGGAGAGTATGGAGAATTTGTTAGAGAATCATTTGTTGTTGACTTTTGATAATGTTATAATTTCTCCGCATAATGCGTTTAATAGTAAGGAGGCCTTGGATCGGATTTTGGATGTAACTGTTGAAAATATTAATCATGTAAATAAGAAAAAGGGGAATTTAGTATGAAGGCTAAGGTTTATGTTAATCTGAAAAATTATAAGGCTGGAAAGGAAGTGATTAAGATTGTGAAGGTTATTGCTAAGTATTCTGATGTTGTTTGTGTTTCTCCGACTGATATTTATGAATCTGTGGGGGCTGTAAAGGGAATGACAGATATTTATTCTCAGCATGTTGATTTTCAGGATTCTAAAAGAGCGACTGGTTTTGTTTTGGCTGATGCGATTAAAGAGGATGGGGCTAAAGGAAGTTTGGTTAATCATTCTGAACATCGGTTAGAGAGGAGGGAGATTAAGAAGACTTTGAAGAGGTGTAAAGAAAAGGGTTTGAAGGTTGTTTTGTGTGTTGCAAATGTTAAGGAAGCTAAGAAATATTTGAAGCTTAGACCTGATGCTATTGCTTTTGAGGTTCCTGAGTTGATTTCTTCTGGCAAGAGTATTTCTATGTATCGGGCTGATTCTTTAAAGGAGTTTTCTGAAGTTGTTGATAGATTTAATAAAAGGAAGAGGGAGAAGGTTTTGAAGTTGTGTGGTGCGGGGATTTCTTGTAGAGAAGATGTTGATGCTGCTATGTCTTTAGGATGTGATGGTGTTTTGTTAGCTTCTGCTGTTACTAAATCTAAAAGTCCTGGGAAGTTTGTTAGGGGTTTGAAGGGTTGATGATTTTTTAACCATTCTAAAATAACAAAACTCAATGCTAATCTTTAAATATTGAATTTCATGTAGGTGTTTGAGGAATAAAATGGAAAATCCAGATAATGGGCCTGGAAATGAAGAACAGTTGATCTTTTTTTTGGGAACATACCCTCCAAGAGAGTGTGGTATTGCAACATTTACGCAAGACCTTGCGAATTCTATAAAGAATAGATTTAATCCTGAAATAGATATTTGTATTGGGGCCATAAACGAAGACTCAACTACATTTTATAATTACCCTAAAAGGGTTTTTTATGATATCTCTCAAGATGATATTGAAGATTATATGAAATTAGCTGAAAAGATTAATCAGGATGATAGGATTAAGGTTGTGAGCATACAGCATGAGTTTGGAATTTTTGGGGGAAAACATGGGAACCATATTATTCCATTTTTAGAAAAAATTGAAAAACCGGTTGTTGTGACATTTCATTCTATTTTGCCTAATCCCGACGAGTACCATAAAAAGGTTGTGAAGTTTATTTTAGAAAAATCTGCTGCAAGTGTTGTAATGGCTAGAAGAGCAATTGATATTTTAGAAAGAGATTATGAGGGGGATAGAGATAAAATTTTTTATATTCCCCATGGAACTCCCCAGATTCCTTTGTTGCCTACTTATGAACCTAAGCAGCAACTTGGTTTAGAAGATAATATAGTTTTAACCACTTTTGGTCTGTTGAGTAAGGGAAAAGGGATTGAACATGTTATTAAATCCCTTCCAAGAATTGTTGAAAAATATCCTAATCTTAAATATTTGATTTTGGGAGAGACCCATCCACAGGTCAGGAAGGAAGAAGGCGAGAGTTATAGGAGGGAGTTAAAGGAATTAGTTAGGGAATTAGGTTTAAATGATAATGTTAAATTTTATAATAAACATTTAAGTTTTGATGAGTTGATTTTGTATCTTAAGGCGACTGATATTTATTTGTTGACTAATTTAGACAAAAACCAGATTGTTTCTGGCACTCTTTCTTATGCATTTTCTTGTGGAAAGCCAATTGTTTCTACAAAAATTCCGCATGCCTTAGAGATTTTAGATTCAGAAGTTTTGGTTAATTTTCAAAGTCCTAAAGAATATGAGACGGCATTGTTAAGACTTTTAGAAAATGAGGAAGAGAGAAAAAGAGTTAGTAGGAGGAATTATCTTCTTTCTAGGAACACTACATGGCCGAATGTTGCTCAAAGTTATTTAAGGTTGTTTGAAAAAGTTACTAAATTGGATCGAGAGGAAGTTAAACTACCTAAAATAAAATTAGACCATTTGGATAGGTTAACTGACAGCCATGGAATGATTCAGTTTGCAGACCATTCTACTCCAGACATTAATTCAGGATATACTACCGATGATAATGCAAGGGCTTTGATTGTTTCTGCTAAATTTTATGATATTTTTAAGGACGAGAAAGCTGAAGAATTATCTAGAAGATACTTAAGATTTTTACAGCAAGTTCAAAAGGATAATGGAGATTTTTATAATTACCAGGATAAAGATTTAAAGATTATGGATGAGGAAACTTATGAGGATTGCTTTGGAAGAGCTTTGTGGGCTTGTGGTGCAGGAGTTTACTACCTTGATGGAGAACTAAGAGAAAATTCTAAAAAGATGTTTGAGAAAGCTTTAAAATATGTTTTGAGGATTAGTCATCCAAGGTCTAAAGCTTTTTCTATTCTTGGATTATATTATTATGAAAAAGTTTTTCAGTCTAATGAAAATAATGAGATAGTTAATAAGTTGGCAGATAGCCTTGTTGAACTTTATGAAAATAATTCTAAAGATAACTGGAATTGGTTTGAGGATAAACTAAGTTATGCAAACAGCATTTTTCCTGAAGCCCTTTTATTGGCTTATAAGATTACAGGGAAAAAGAAATACCTGGATATTGGTAAAGCAAGTTTTGATTTTTTGATTGATACGACAATTATTGATAATAAATTTATACCTATTGGCCAAAATGGGTGGTTTGAACATGATGGCAGGAGAGCTTTTTTTGATCAACAACCTATTGAGACTTGTTGTATGGTGCGGGCTTGTCTAGCTGCATTCGATGTTTTAGAGGAAAAGAAATATTTGAATTATTCTGTTTTAACATTTAATTGGTTTTTAGGAAAAAATTCTTTAAATCAAATTATTTATGACGAGTCTACAGGGGGTTGTTGTGATGGGCTTTGTCCAGATAAATTGAATATTAACCAGGGCGCAGAATCTACATTATCTTATTTAATGCCAAGGTTATATTTGGAAGATGCTATTTTAGATAAAAAATTAAGCGCTATCAGCTGAAGTTGCATCCTTTAATGAGTTGTATGCTTCTTCAAATCCAAAGTCTAGTTTTTCTTTTTTAAGAATTGAATTTACAAAGTTTTGCATAACTTTTTCTATTGATTTTTTATAGACTTTTTGTTTTGTTCCTCGAAGTTTTATATTTTGTTTTAGGATTGATTCTGCATAGCAAGTTTTTCCCCTTGTTAAAATATTTTTGTTTATTTTTTTGAATTTTAGTTTGTTAGAAAATATTTTGTTAAGTTGATTTTGTTGATTCTTTGTTAGCATTGCATTTATTTGCATTTCTAATGGAATCCATCCGTTGATTGTGATTGTGGCTCTGTCAAATGAAAGGGTGTAGGATGTTGATTCTATTTCTCGTGGTTTAGAAAAGCTATGGATGAAGGTTGCTGCAGCATTATTATATTTGCAGGTACAGAAAACCTGATCTTGTATTTTGCCTCGTTTAGAAATTTGTGATGCGAATTTTGAAGGTTCTTGTTCTAAAAGATATCTAAATAAGTCAAAAAAATGGACTCCGTGCTCAATCCAGATTCCTCCTGATTTTTTCTTTTGCCAAAACCAATGATCTTTTTTCAGGTCTGTTGCATGATTTTGAAATACAATTGATTGTAATTCTCCAAAGAGATTGCTTTTTATTGCTTTTTTTAAGTCTTTTATCAAGGGATTTTCTCTTAAAATATAGTCTATCTTTAACTGGCCTGGTTTGATTTTATTTTTTATTTTTTTAGCTTGCTCCATGTTTATTGCGAGTGGTTTTTCTACTAAGACATATTTTTTGAATTTAATTGCATCCATTACCAAATTGTAATGGGTAAATGGTGGTGTGGCTATTACAAGTAAATCAATTTCATTAAGCATTTTTTTGTGATCGTTGTAAGCTTTTACTTTATATTTTGTTGCTATTTTTTTTGTTATATCTTTGTCTTTATCTGAAACAGCTACGACATTTGCATTTTTAAGATTTTTATAAGACTCAAGAACAAATTGACCAAATCCTCCGAGACCGACTATACCAATTTTTACCTCTTTCATAATTATTTTAATTTTGAAGAGTTTTTAATATTTTGTATTACAAAATTTTATAAAGGAATTAGTTTTAATAATTTTATGAAAAAAGTGGTGCGGCCTTGGGGGGATTTTAAACAGTTTGTTTTAAATAAGAAATGTACTGTTAAGATTTTAGATGTTAATCCAAATCAGAAGTTGAGTTTACAAAAACATACTAAGAGGAGAGAGGAATGGTATTTTTTAACAGATGGTTATGCTCAATTAGGCGATAAAAAGATGAAAGTTAAGAAAGGAGAATTGGTAAAAATCGGGAAAAGAAAAAAACATAGGTTATTTGCTAAAAAAAATCCCGTGAAGGTTTTAGAAGTTTCTTATGGAGAATTTAATGAAAAAGATGAAGTGAGATTGGAGGATAATTATGGCAGAAAATAAGGTTATTGCAATTGATTTAGGTGGAACAAATATGAGGGTCGGTCTTGCTGAAGGAAATGGAATTGTGAGATATGTTAAAAAAGATACTCCTAAAAAGTCTAAGGAATTATTAGATACTCTTGTTTCTAGCATTGAAGAAGTTATTGCAAGGGATAAAATTAGTGGTATTGGAATTGCTATGCCCGGGCCATTGAAAGAAGGTGTTGTTAAAAATCCACCAAATTTAGCATTAAAGAATTTTAATCTTAAAAAGTATTTAGAGAAGAAATTTAAAACAAAGGTAGAGATTTGTAATGATGCTGATTGTGTTGCTCTTGCCGAAGCTAAACTGGGATGTAAAAAAAAGAATTTTATTATTTTGACATTAGGAACTGGAGTTGGAGGAGGCATAGTAATTAATGGAGAGTTATACCATGGCAAGGGTTATGGGGGCGAACTAGGACATTTAGTTTTGAATGATGGAAAATTTTTTGAAGACCTGGTTGCAGGCAAAAGATTGAATCCATTGACAAAAAAGAAGTTTGGAAGAGAGATGATGATTAAGGATTTGATGGATGAAAAAAGTAAAAAAGCTGATGCAATTGTTGATGAATTTGCAGATTATCTGGGACAGGGTATTGGAAGTTTGATTAATGTTTTTGATCCAGAAGTGGTAGTTATTGCAGGAGGAGTCAGGGAGAGCGGCAATAAATTTTTAAATAAAATTAAGAAGGCTGCAAAAAAGTATG
>CAYOTW010000003.1:0-32251 GCA_964407005.1 Candidatus Woesearchaeota archaeon
AATATACAAAAAATCGTTTCAAATACTGCAAAAAGAGCAGGGCTAAAAAAGGAAGTCCATTGCCACACACTAAGACATAGTTTTGCAACACATCTTTTAGAGAACAATGTGGACATAAGAAAAATCCAGGAACTGTTAGGGCACAGTAATTTAGCAACAACCCAGATTTATACTCACATCTCTTCAGAAGAACTTAAAAAAATAAAATCCCCTCTAGACAATTTATTTTAAAAATAATCAAAAATTTGATAAACTGCTGAAAAATATGCAATCATTCGCGGAATTTCAATAACTGCAATTTTTTTGATATCTGCTGAATTCAATTTCCTATTCCTCCATAACCTATACCCGAGATCTATGCTAGAACCTGGCAAAAAACATAACTCCACTGCTTTTTTAGTTGCGTCTAACCCGTTTAATTCTTCAAGTTTTTGCTTCATTTTCAATTTCCTTTAAATAATCCAAAATTTTCAAACCCTCTTTTCCATGAATTTCCATTTTAATTTCCTTCTCTGTTTCATCACACTCAATTGTCCTCATTTCCTCAATACTTAATCCCCTCGCTTTCTTAACAAAACAATAATTATCACAATAAACTATTTCTTCAATTGCCTCTTCAACTTTCTCTTTTAAAAAATCAGGAGCATTATCCAGTCTTGCTTTTATTTCTTCAATTTCTTTTGCATCATCAAAATAAGATAAACATCCTTTTTGGTTAGAACAAGGCAGAGTAGAGTTCATAGAATTTTCAGAAACACAAATTCTTAATGTTTCAAAAACATGATATTCATAAAAATAATAGGCAGTTCCTCCTCCAATAGCCAATAAAACCCCGAAGACAATTCCTACAATCAGTAAAACTGAACCTTTACCATTCATATTAAAATATATATTATAAACATTATAAATCTTTTTATACTCTGCTTTTGATTTTTTAATATGACACAATTTCAAAATATTCCCTTACAAAAACAAGACGCAATTTCAACAGTCCTCGGCAATCTTTGTGGAAGGTTAAGAAATATAACAATTTATAAAGATTATGTGGAAGGGAAATGCGTTCTTAAAAAAGGACCTTGTTCAAGCAAATTACCTATGTCTGAACATGCTGCAAAAAATTGCAACTATATTAAAGAGACTTATCGCTCATTACCCTTTAAAGAACATCTTAGGTTCATTGACGATTGCAGTCTTGCAGGAATCAAAAAAGAAGATTTAGTGAGAAAATTAGATTCAATTCCAACTAGCTTTTGGTCAAGTCTTTTAGACAGAGATACAAGGGAAAATGACCAAGCGTTTACAGATAAATTTTATGCAGATTAAACTATTTAAACCACCCATTCCTTAGTTTTTCATGACATGTGAAAAATGTGGCTATAAAGATAAAAAAGAGGTTAAGATTTTTGAAACATCTTTATGCAGGGTTTGCGCAACATTCTCCCCTAAAAATAATAAAATGTTTGAAAAATATATTTCAGAAAAACTAGACTGGAAAAGTTTAGAAACTTTTAGAAAATATAATCAATCTCCGGGCGAAAGACAAAAACAAGGAATGAATAACAAAGCTAAAATCGGAAAAATCGTAACAAGAGCCCCTTTTGGATATGATGTTATCGAGGGCAATTTAGTTCCAAATGAAGATTCAGCAAGACTCCATTCTTTATTTAAAACATTTTTAAATCGCCCGTATTCTCTAAACTCCTTAGCAAAAAATTTCTCCTTATCTGTAAATGGATTAAAGAAAATTCTAACAAACAGGACATACCTAGGAGAAATAAAATTTGCAGGAAATCTTTACAAAGGAACTCACAAGCCCCTTGTTTCAGCAGAAATCTTTTATGCCACTCAAAGAAAACTCAACGAAATTCTAAGATCTAAACAATCTTAAATTTTATTAAATCCTCATCTTATTCAATAACTCTTTTCATACTATGGTTAAAAAACATAAAACCTCTTCAAAAATCTAAAATTAAAATCTATCTATAACTGGTCTGTCTATTTGCCCTTGCTTTTGAATCGCCTGGCTTATATGACTCTTTCCTTCTAATATCTGCAATTAACATATTTCTATCATATGCAAGATAAGCCTCTTTCAATTTTTCACTTTTCTTAAATTCTACAATTGCTCTTGCAATCGCCAATCTTGAAGCCTCAATCTGAGAACTCATCCCTCCCCCCTTAACATTAACAGAAATATTAAAATCTAATTTTCCTAAAATTTCTTTTGCAATTAAAATAGGTTCCAAAATTTCTAATCTTTTCAACTCATGTAAACTCGCTATATCCTTTTTATTAATTACAATCTTTCCCTCACCTGCTTTGATAGTTGCTTTAGCAATTGCAGTCTTTCTTTTTCCTGTAATAACTAAATTCTTTTCAATCTTTGCCATTATCCTAATGCCTCACTAATCTGTTTAATTGTAACTTTTTTTAGGGGCCGATTATGTTTTAAAACTATAACATTTTTCATTTCTTCCTCACTCAAGTCATTTCCAGAATAACATCTCAGCCGTTTAAAAGCATCTCTTCCCCTTGCTTTATCCCATGGCAACATTCCCCTAATCATTCGTTTTAAGACTCTCTCAGGCAATCTAGAGACTCTTGGACCCTTTCTACTAGTTCCACCCATTGCTCTTAATTTTTCAACCTTTGAAATAGCTACTTTTTTATTTCCCGAGATTATTGCTTTATCTGAATTAATAATATCCACACTATTCCCTTTTAACAATTCCTTTGCCGCAAAACTACCAAGTCTTCCTACAATTGCATTTTCACCATTAACTATAACTTTCATCTCAAGACCTCCAGCCCTTTCAACTCAGGATTTTTCTTAATTTCTTCAACAACTTCAACAAAATTTCCACCAGCTTTCTTTATTTTTTCTTTAGCCTTATCACTAGCATCCCATGCCACTACTTTGATTTTTTTATCAAATTCACCAAAAGATAAAACCTTTCCAGGAACAAAAACATCTTTTCCTAATTCAGAAATTTTGTATAAATTTACTCCAGCCCACAATCTTTTTGGCATTGCTAAAAGTTTTGCAGCTTCAGGATTTTTCTTTTTCAATTTAATGATAGCCTCGACTAGAATTGGATTATTCTTCTTTTGCATTCTTTTTTCAATTTTTGTTTTACTAACCATTTTTTATTCTCTAATTCCTAAGTACAAGCCATTTGCTCTTGACTATCCTTTCTTCCACTTCAAGAGTGAATTCGGGGAGAGCGAGCCATTTGCTCTTGACTATCCTTTCTTCCACTTCAAGAGTGAATGGGGAGAGAAGGATTCGAACCCTCGCAGGCATTTAAACCAACGCGGCCTTAACGCGTCCCGTTTGACCGCTCCGGCATCTCCCCTTATTTCAAAGCCTTTACAACTTCTGAAATATTTGATTTTAGTGCCTTACAAGATTCAATAAATACATCCTTTACTGTAATCTGTCCCCAAGATTCAATATAAAATATTAAATCATCTTTCAACTCAATTTCCACTCCAGGATATTCTTTCATATCTTCGTGATCTAAATCACATTTCCACTCATCAATAACTTTTAATTTATCTTCAAATGAAAAAATTTCAGGATATAATTCAGCCAATTCTTTTTGTTTCTCGCCTTCTTTAGAAATTTTTATATCTGGCCGATGTTTATAATATATCAATCCCGGAAGATGCTTTGCATGGTCTTTACCAGTTCCCACTTTTGCTCTTGCAACTACCTCTACTTCCTGACCTTTCTCTAAAATTACAATTGGCATTTCTCCAAAAACAACATTTTCCCCTAATTCTCCTGAAAGGACCACTCCACTATCTTCCTTAGCCTTGACTTTTAATTTCATTTCAACACTTCCGTCTTTTTTCAATTTCTGATTTTTTAATGGAACTAATCCCAATCTGCTTGCTACAACTTCATCATATAATGCCGTATCATTTTTGTAAATATCTACTTCTTCAATAGCAAGGGTTTCTACCTCATTTAAACTCCTTCTTATAGCATTAGCTAAAGAAATATTCATATCGGTTTTAATAACCATCTTCTCATTATTTTTTTCTAGTGCTTCCATCATTTTAATTCACAAACTTAATTTTTAAAGTTATTTATACTCTCCTTCCTCTCCTTCCGCCTTTCTTCTTTGGCCCTCCTCGTGGAACCTTTGTGACATCAGAGATACTTATGATTTTAAATCCTTCTTTTGTTAATGTTCTAACAACCGCATGTGCTCCAGGGCCTGACCCAGCTGCACCGGTTTTTCCTCTAATTCTAACATAAAATTCTGTCATCCCCTGATCTTTTGCCATGCCTGCTAATCTTTTTCCAATAAACATCGCAATAGTTGGGTTTGCTTTTAGACGATTGTGTTTAGTAACCTGCCCTCCAGAAATTCTTCCAACTGTATTTCCTGCTAGGTCTGTAATTTGCGCAATTGTATTATTAAAACTCGTATGAATTGAAATTATTCCTGTTCCCTCATTCTTTTTTGCCATCTTCTACCTCCACTGTTTGAACTTGCTTATTTTCTTTAATCTTTAATTTATTTTCTAAATCTACTGTTACTGTAAATGAAGGGATGTTCACAATATTTTCATCAACTAAAACTTTTTTATGGACAATAAGTTGTCTTGCTTGTTTTGGAGTATTTGCAAAACCTTTTTTATAAATAAAAGTCTGCAATCTTCTGCCCAACCAATCTTCTTCAGTCAATGCTAAAACATCAGAGATATCAACAACCTTAAATCCTAACCTATTTAACTTTTCAAAAAATTCTTTTTGGTCTTCTTTTCCTTTAGCAATTAACATTTTAGCTCTTCTTCTAATTTTAGAAATCTCACTTTTTGCTTTCCAAACTTCTTTTTTATTTTTTAATCCAAATTCCTTTATAATTTTGTTCTCACTAGTAATTCTTTCACTGTCAAACAACATTTTTGGTGTTGTATATTTTTTACGTTTTCTTTTTATATCTCCCATATTATTTCTTCTTTATTCCTGTTGCTCCTTTTCGTTTATTTTTCCTAAAGTTTGCCTTTGTTCTCTGGCCCCTTACAGGAAGACCCAACCCGTGTCGTATGCCCTTATAAGATTTAATCTTCCTCTGTCTTTTTATATCAAATTCTTTTCTTAAATTTAAATCAGAACCATGAAAATGCAAATCCTCTCCAGAATCTAAATCTTTTTGCCTATTCATTAGAAAAGACAGAATCTCTGGATTTGACATGAATTCTGTGATTTTTTCAATATCTTCTTTTGATAAATCTTGTATTTGTTTGTCGACATCAATATTTAATTTTCTACAAATTGCATTTGAAATTGCCCAAGAAATCCCTTTAATTTTTGTAAGTCCCACTAAAACTTTTTTGTCTCCTCTGATATCTTTTGCGAGGATTCTAACTAACCTTACTTCTTGCTCTTCTTGATTTCTTTGTTCTGCCATCATTTTATAAATAGATTATGCCTTTGAATCTCTGTTAGTTCCTCAAAGATCCTTTTTTCTATAGCTTTTTTAGGATCAGGAATGTTTGTTACCCTTTCCTTAACATCTTCAAAGCTTTGAAATTCTTTGTCTTTCCTCGCTTCTAATATTGCCTTTGCATGCTTTTTACCAAATCCTGGAAGCAACTCAAATTGATGCAACCGAGTATTCATTGCTTGGGCTTTATTAAAAAACTCTACAAATTTTGATTCGTTTTCTTCAACTTGTGAATGTATAAACTCTTCTAACTGACTTTTTGCAGTTTCAGTTAGATTCTCTCTTGGAAGTCTTCCAAGGATATATAAAACTTTTTCTCTTTTGCCCTCACCAATATAAACTTCTTCTTTAACATCAAAAGTCATACCTCTTCGAGGAACAATCTGTAAAAGCGTAAAATTTTTATTTCCCACAGCCTGAGCTATAGGCATCATTTTTTTCTCTAAAGGATATCCATATGGTAGGAAATCCAACACAATTGCGTATTCTTCTTTCTCCATTTTTACTTATATTTTTTAACAACCTCAAGTATCTTGTTGACTTCATCTTGATTTAATGAAACATCTGCAATCACCTTATTAATTTCAACAGCACTTTCAGGCATAAAATCAACAATCTTCACAAGATGTTTTTCCCTTAATTTAATTAAATCTAATTGAGATAATTCCTCTTTCATTTCCTTAGCTTTTTCTACAGAGATATTTGAAAATTTTTTAATAAAAGATTTAACTTCTTTTTCTCTATCTGAATCTCCAGCTAGGTCTGCTACCTCTGCTAGTGTTAATGGTTTTGAATCTTTAATCATTTTAACTCCTTTAGATGAACTGGATGAATTATAAAGGTTTTTGTTTTGTTTCCAGTTTTAATTTCTACTAATTTATGTGTTCCTCTTGAACCTTTTATAACTCCACTATTTCCTAAAAGCCTATGTGGAAAACTTGCTCTAACTCCATATTCTCTTACAACAGACACTCTTGCTCCGTCTTCTAATTTTTTAAAGTACTTACTAAAACCAATCTTTCCTTTTTTTCTTATTCTTTTGCCTTTCATTTTTTTACAATTTTTTCTGTTTCATTTAGTATCTTTTTTAGAACAGCATCAATCAACACAAAAGGATTTCTCCCTTGTGATTCTGAATTTGCTCTCTCTCCATCAAATATAAGAAGCGCCTTTATTTCAAAAAGTTTACTATTTCCTTTTGAATGGCTTTTCATATCAATCTTGAGTTCTTCATAGTTAGCAAGTGTTTTTATTCTTTTTGCATAATTGCCAACAACCTTTCTAACAATAACCATCTCTTGGCTATCTAAATCAAATCCTTCTAACACTATGTTGCCTCCAAGGTTTTGACTCATAAAATATCAACAAAAAATCGCTTTAAAAACCTTTTTACTCTTTAAAAGGAAGAAAAGTCCTGTTTTGGAATCGCTAAACTTGGATCCTCGGGGCTTAATTCAACAGCAGCCTCTGTATTATGTGTTTCACTTACTTTTCCAAGCTCCATATTCCCCTTTTCTCTTTCTTTTTCCATTCCCGCTAATATTGCAGAAGACATCTTTGGACCCCAAACTTGATACATACATCCCTGACAAATATCAACTACTGCATCTTGAGAAATCTCAGAATTGCAATAAACACATTTTTTCACCATCTTTCATTTTTTCAGACAACTATCTTTTTAAATCTTTTTATAAAAACCTTTAAAAACAATATTGTCTTTAAAAAATCATGAAAAGAGGATTTATGGCTTTATTTATATCGTTATTGCTATTAGGTTTAGCAAGTGCTACCTGTGAATTAGATGTAACAAAGTTAAATCAGGATCCTTACCCCGCAGTTCCAGGAGAATATGTCGATATAGTCTTCCAGGTTAAAGGCGTAGAAAACCCTGATTGTGAGGATGTGAAATTTGAGTTAGTAGAAGAATATCCTCTAAAACTGGATCCAAATACTTCTCCAGCAGTTTATATAAAAGGGGGAACTTTTGTAAAAGACTTTTCTTCATTTTTAATAGTTCCCTATAAAGTTAGGGTGGATGAAGACGCTCTTGACGGAAAAAATACATTTAAGGTAAAATATTATTCAAATAACAAAAATGTTTATCAAGAAAAAACATTTAATCTAACTGTTGCAGATGCAAGAGCAGAGTTTGAAGTATTTATTAGTGAATATGAGGCTGAAACAAATATTCTTTCTTTTGAAATTTTAAATATTGGAGAGCATGACGTTGAGGCTGTTACTTTAGAAATAGAACAACAAGAAAATGCCGACGTAAAAGGTTCAAAAAGACAAATTATTGGAGATCTTGATTCAAACGAATACACTTCTGCAGATTTTGAGATTATTCCTTCTAAAGGGAATATAAGTGTTAATATTTATTACACCGATACAATAAATAAAAGAAGACAAACTGCTGTTTCTGTTCCTTTTGAACCTGCTTATTTTGAACAAAGAGCATCACAAAAAGTAGAAACGCCCTGGACAACATATATTTTTGCAACATTATTAGTTTTATTAATAATCTATTGGATCTACAGAAAAAGAAAAAAACGTAAAAAAAGAAAGGGTTGAAATTCCTATTTTCAATAGAGTTCCTTAGCCTAAAAAATTTTTATTCATACCTTAACGCATCAACTGGTTTTATTTTTGAAGCATTAATTGCAGGCACTACTCCTGAAATTGCTCCAGTAATTATTGCAAATAAAACCAATCCAGCAAATAAACTAACTGAATAATAAGGCTGTAAAAATCCCCAACCAAGATTTTTCAAAAAAATTCCTGCAGTGTATGTAATTACCCCCCCTAACAAAACACCAATAACTCCTGCAACAAAACCTAAAAAAGCAGATTCAAATAAAAATAATCTTAATACTTCAGAATTTTTAGCTCCAATTGATTTTATTATTCCAATTTCTTTTGTCCTCTCTAAAACTGAGGTAATCATCGTATTTGCAGTATTTATAGCAGAAACAAACACTGAAATCAAGGCAATCAAAATTACAAATCCAATAACTACATCAAGCGCACTCGAATATGCCTCAACCATGTCCTCAAAAGATTGAACAAAAAAATCTTCTTTGCCTTTTTCAACATCTCGTGATTTTCTTAAATTTTTTTCAATACCTTCTATTGTTTGTTCCATTTCATCAATGTCTACTTTTGCAACAATCCATCCATAAGATTCATTTTTAGAATATAACTCTTCAATAAAACTTGCTGTGACATAGACTTGAGAATCATCTTGAGGATTTCCAACCGATTCAAAAAAACCAACAGCCCTCAACTCTTGCCCCTCTACTTCAATTTTTTCATTTAACCCAATTGCCTTTGGAAAAATTTTATCTTTAATTTGGTAGTTATATCCCAGAACCGCCTTTCCTTCATCGCCTTTTCTCAACATCCTCCCTTTATCAATATCTATATCAAAGACATCTAATACCAACGGGCTTTTTGGATCATAACCCATCAAAAAAGTATATTTTCTCGTATCTTCTTGATAAACTTCTGCAACTTTAAAATAAACTCCTGTGGCTTCTCTTACTCCATCTGTATCTTGAACAGCCCTTAAATCCTTATCATTAAGCTGGAAAGAATCATCTAAACCTGGCGCACCTATTCCTTTTGCTTGCACTATAATCTTGTCTGCAGAAGAGCTCGTAGTGACAGATTCAATATAATTATAAAGCCCCGCCCCAAAACTAATAAAAATAAAAATCGTCGCAATCCCCACAAAAATGGATAGTATTGTTAAAAAACTCCTAGTTTTTCTATGTGCCAAATTCTTTAAAGAATATTTAACAATTTCTTTACTGATTACCATTTAGTTTTTTCTCCATTTTAAATTCATCAAATTTTATTTCTCCAAATCCTAACTTTATTTTTTCATTAGAATAATACTCATATTGTTTGATTATACATTTTTCAATAAATTGTTTTAGCTCTTTAATTCTAGAATTAGTTACCTTTTTGATTTCCATCTAACCTCTTAAAGCCTCCACTGGATTTTGCTTAGCTGCTTGTAAAGCCGGACCTACTCCTGAAACAGCGCCGATTAAAAAACTTCCCGCCAAAGAACCAAAAATCAAAATTAAATCAAAATTAATACTCGCCTCTGAACCTAAAAAAGAATTAATACTTGCTATCCCTAAAAAAGCAAGACCAAGACCTAAAATAATCCCCATCAAACCTCCAATTAATCCAACCAAACCTGCCTCAACAAAAAATTGAAAAAACACATTTTCATTTCTCGCCCCAATTGCCTTCATAATTCCAATCTCATTTCTTCTTTCTAAAACAGAAGTAGTCATTGTATTAATAATCCCAATAGCTCCCACTAAAATAGAGATAGATGCAATAATAACAATAAAAACCTGAATATACCCTAAAATACTATTAACCGTCTCTAATGTAGCTTCAGGAGTAGAAACCTCAAAATTTTCCTCTCCCTCTTCAACATCCCTTCGTTGCCTTAACAACCTTTCAATTTTTTCCTTAGTCCTATCAATTAACTCTTTATCTTTTGCCCTAACAGCAATAATATCAACCTCATCTCCATAGCCTGCCAAATCTTCTAAAGCATCATTATTCATAAAAATCACGCCATCAAAAATAAAACTGCCTTTTTTTTCTAAAATCCCTACAACTTCAAATTTCTTTCCCTTCACTAAAATTCTATCCCCTACTCTGAGAGCCTTATCAAAACCTGATCTGTCTTCTAATCCATAATTATAACCCACTAAAACTTCATGATTGTCTCCCTCATCTAAAAGCCTACCTTTTTCAACATTTAGCTCAAAAAATTCATAAAACTTTTTTCTTTCCTCAGGAATACTTGTAGCACTTGTGAATGTTAATTTATCATTAAAATCTACATCAACTGTTTCAATATTCCTTGTAAAGACTATATCAACTTCAGATATTTTTGATATTGCATCAGCATCATCTTGCGTTAAAGGATCCGAAACACCTGTTCCAGGGGCCCCAAACCCTGTCAAACCACCTGCCTGAACACTAATCAATTCAGTAGAAGAAACTCCAAACTGGGCATTTACAGCAGTCTTTAAACCGTCCCCAATAGAAATTAAAGAAATAACAGCCGCAACGCCAATAAAGATTCCAATCAAAGTTAGCCAACTCCTAATCCCCTTTCTTCTTAAATTCTTTATAGACAAAACAAAATAGTCTTTTATCATTTTTTAACCTACTCCCTACACTTAATCCACTTGCCATTTTTCTTTTTTGTAACCTTCTCAATTTTCCCATCTGTAAGCCAATAAATTTTTTTAGCGTGCTTCATAGCCACATCCTGGTCATGGGTAATAATAATTATAGTCTTGTCTTTTTTATTTAATTCATCTAAAAATTTCATAACCTTCTCACCCGTTGTTGTGTCCAGATTTCCTGTAGGCTCGTCAGCTAAAATCACATCAGGATCATTTGCCAAAGCTCTTGCAATCGCAACTCTTTGTTGTTGCCCTCCGGAAAGCTGATTCGGATAATGGTCCATCCTATCCTTTAAATCTACAAGGCCCAAAACCTTTTCAGCATCTTCTTTTCTATCTAACTCATCAATTCCCTGAAACATCATCGGTAGCATAACATTTTCTTTTGCAGTTAAATTAGGAATTAAATTAAAACTCTGAAAAATAAAACCAATTTTCTTTCCCCTAATTTGTGCCAAATCACTCTCAGACAAATAAGAAATATCTTTTTTATCCAAATAAATAGAGCCCCTTGTTGGTACATCTAAACTTCCGATTAAATTCATCGCAGTACTTTTTCCACTCCCAGAAGGGCCCATGATAGAAACAAATTCCCCTTTTTTTATAGAAAGATTAACATCTTTTAGTGCATTAACCTCATTCTCCTGACCCTGATTATAAATCTTCCAGACCTTTTTTAAGCTAATAACCTCTTTTTCCATAAATAAATTAGGCAATTCCTGTTTTTAATTCTTTTTAATGAAAACACAAGATTTAAATAACCAAAATTCGCAATTTAAATATGATAATTCCAATTCGTTGCTTTAGTTGTGGAAAGCCAATTGCTCATTTGTATATAAAATACAAAGAGCTAGTTGCCCAAGGAAAGACTCCAAAAGAAGCATTAGATGAACTAGGTTTAGAAAGATACTGCTGCAGAGCAGCATTCTTAGGTCAGACAGACACACTAGAACTAGTGAATAAATTCAAAAAATTCTAAGAATTATTCTATTATTTTTAATATAGAGTTAAACTCTGAAGAAAATCTAATTTACGAGGCCATAATTTCTGCTAGAAAAATACAAGATTTTTTATTGGGATTTCAAAATAGTAAATGGGATTTGGAAGAATGGAAAAGAATGCTCAGAAAAAGGGTAAAAAAGATAGACAAAATAGGCTTTAAAAAACCTCATGCTATTGCAGAATTAAAAAAAGACTTTTACAAAATACAGCAATATCTATTAACTTATTAAATAAATTAAATAATAATTGCTTTGCCAATGACAATTGTAATATTCCTTCAAATTTAGAAGATTATAAAAAATAGGAAGTTAGTCAAGCCTCTTTATCATTAAAAATCTTAAAACTATTTTTCCCATTCAACAATCTTTTCTATTTTTGTTGGACTATTATCTCTCTTAGATTCTTTAGAAATATCTTTGGTACTAAAATATCCTGCCAAACAAATTCCTGCTCCAAAAAGTGCCCCTCCTGCAACAACAAGAAGATAATATTTAAAATTGTCAATAGACTCTTGATATTTCATTTCGCGCCTTTCTTTCAAGGACATCTTCAAGTTTTTTCTAGAGCACCTTTTTAAAATAATAAAGTAGACAGCTCCATGCTTTCCCATCAAAAGACAGTACCGACATGAACATAGGAAGCTTAACTTCTGTGTTCGGAAAGGGAACAGGTGTGACCAACCTATTATGGCTGTCTAAAAATATTACAATTCCAGGCTTTTTAAGCTTTTCTTTTTGTAATTTTGAAATTAAAACGAAAATTTAAATAGTAACACTGTGAACACTTTTTATGAGAAAAATAATTGGAGGATTAACAGGATTATTGCTTTCTGCATCTGCAATAGCATCACCAATAGAATTTGATATTTCTGCCCCTAAAAATGTTCAACCTAATGTTCCTTTTTCAGTTTCAGTAATTCCAAATGAACCAACCACTGAAGAATATGATTTAAAATTATCTCCAGAAAAAGACGGCTCAAGAGTTAACTCTGAACTTTATAACCCAGAAGACTCAGAATGGCAATCTACATATTATTATCTTTCTAATTCCTTTCCCTCTCACGAGTCATATAATTTAAACATTACCGAGGAAGATTTAGTTGGAGAAACATTAAACTTAAACGCAATCTTAAGAGATTCTTCAAACAATAAATATACAGCAACAACAAATGTTAACGTAGTTCCGGAACCATTTATCCTTCCAGCATTATTGGCTCCTGCATTATTATTCAAAAAAAGAAGAGAATAATTTAAAAATACTATTTCTGTAACTAGTTTATGAGGGAGTGCCGGAGCGGTCAAACGGGACGGACTCAAGATATACGATTAATGAGTAATCCGTTGGCTTATGCCTACAGGGGTTCGAATCCTCTCTCCCTCATTAGCAGGATTCGAATAGTTCGAATCACTTCAATCTTGCAAAAGTTGAAGTCCCAGAAATTTTCAATTTCTGAGCTCTCTCCCTCATTAGCCTATCAAAGATAGGCTGGAGACGAATGCTATAAACTCTCTATAATTTTATTACAGGGGCGAATAATTCGCTTCGACAACTATCTGTATAAGATGGAGATGCAAATTGTGAGCAGAATCCTCTCTCCCTCATTAGCAGGATTCGAATAGTTCGAATCACTTCAATCTCTATGCAGAACGCAGTGGACAATTTCAAAGGAAAGTTGAGCCACAAGAAAACCTTGGTTTTCTTAGGAGTTGAAGTCCCAGAAATTTTCAATTTCTGAGCTCTCCCCCTATCAATGCTTAAACTTTTATACCTAAATTTCTAAAATACTTTATGCCCTTGTAGCTCAGCTTGGATTAGAGCACTTCCCTCCTAAGGAAGGGGTCGCAGGTTCGAGTCCTGCCGAGGGCGTAAAACCTGCTCGCAAGTTCCACATAAAGTGTACCCACAAGGGGCAGAGTCCTGCCGAGGGCGTAACCTAAACTTTCAAATGCCTAAAAACCGAATTTAAAGAAAATCTCTTAACACTAACAACATCATCTGCCCCCCCAGAATATAATAAAATATCTTTTTTATCTATTACCGCTCCAGAGGGAAAAACAACATTTCCAATAAATCCTTCTTTTTCATATTTCTGATCTGGTTTAATAAATGGCTCATTTAATGGCGAACGAGCAAGAATATGTTCAGGATTTTTCAAATCCATTAAAACAGCTCCTGCACTATATTTTATCTTTCCTTTTCTTTTACTAACTCCATGATAAAAACTCAGCCATCCTTTCTTAGTTTTCATTGGAGGCGTTCCCCCTCCAATCCGCTCATATTCCCAATTAGATTTCTCTCTAGGCTGCATAATACTTCTTTCTTTTCCCCAATAAATCAAATCTTTAGAATAAGACACCCAAATCGAAGGTTTAGAAAAAACAAAATTCCCCTCAGGCCGATGCAATGCAACATATTTTCCTTTTATTTTATTTGGGAACAAAACAACATCCTTATTTTGTTCTCTAAAAATTAATCCAAGCCTCTTCCATTTTTTTAAATCCTTAGATTCAGCAAGATAAGTAGAAACCCCTTCATTTAAAGAAACACCCACATAAGTCATATAATATTTATCTCCAATCTTTGTAATTCTTGGATCTTCAACCCCATAATCTCCTTCTCCTTCAACACCAAAAAAACTAGGAAAATCTGCAATTTCTTCAACAGACTCTCCATCCCTTGACAATTTAATCTTTTTAAAATGAGAAAATGTAGTAAGTCTAAATAACCCCTGTTTAAGATAAACAATTCTTTTGCCTTTTTTTAAAATTCTCATTTTTCCAATCTTTTCATATTTAACATCATACGCATCCTTGGACGCAACAACTGGAAACCTCATTGACTGATTTTTATGATTAATTGGGGCCTCTGCAACTCGCGCAAATAAATTAACCCTTCCATCTTTTTTAACGGCAGCAGGATTTAAAATTCCCTTGACTTCCCAATCAGGAAAACTAGGTTGGATATCATCTGGATTTAAAAGAAGTTTACCCCTCATGTATTTTAAAACAATCACTCCTATATAAATATTTTTAAAACAATAAACTTTAAAACTTAAGTTTTAATTATAACTTAAAGCGTGGGTAGTTTAGTGGCAGAATCTTTGGCTTCCAACCAAATGACCCGGGTTCGAATCCCGGCCCGCGCATTTCTTGGCCGGGATGTAATCACTTCAATCTTGCAAAAGTTGAAGTCCCAGAAATTTTCAATTTCTGAGCCGGCCCGCGCATTTCTTGGCCGGGATGTAATCACTTCAATCTTGCAAAAGTTGAAGTCCCAGAAATTTTCAATTTCTGAGCCGGCCCGCGCATACGCAATCGAACAAAGTGAGATGCGTGTTGGATTCTAAGCAGAACCGGGTTCGAATACAACAAATTGCTTTGCAATTTGTGTTGCCAAAATTATGAAAGAATTTTTAGCACCCGGCCCGCGCACACTTTTTCAATTAAAGCTTGACGGCACTAAAAATCTTTGATTTTTTTAGCCGGCCCGCGCATACATAATTCCAATAAAAACAAAAAATCAACGACCTCTTCTTAATCTTCTAACATCTCTTCTAAACTTTTCCTTAATATTCTGCGGATTTAAATTTCTAGGCAATCCAACACTTCTTCTAGGAGAACCATTATTCCAAACAGCCCCCGACCTCCTAATAACCCTTCCTCTAGAATCCCTTGTAACCCCATAACTACTTCCCCTATAACCCGGACAATGATTAATAACCCGTGTCCTTTGAGGAAATTGATAATATCTTGGATTAGAATAGCCTTGATAATAATTAGAAGGCAAACAACCAGCCATAGAAGCCCCTAAGAAAATAGAACCAATAAAACCAATTAACCCAGTTTTATTCATATAAAAAATAAGTAAAACACCTATATAAACTTTACTTTGCAAACCCTTATAAATAGGTTTTATTAAGAATAAATATGTCCTTTGAAAAGTTTTATAATAAGAACTACAAAAAATTACTCATAGCCCCAGCCTTGCTACTTTTACTTTCATTAGCATATTTAGGTTATTTTTTTATAGAAAATAATGATATAATTAACAAAGACGTATCTCTGACGGGGGGGACAACAATAACCCTATTTACAGATAAATCAGTGGCAGATATTACAAACGAGCTCTCAAAAGAACTACGGGACTTTGACATAAGGGCAATCACTGGTTCACAAGGAGACCAAAGAATTACAATAATTATTCAAACAGAAAAGATTGAAACTGTTGAAACTATTTTAGAGAATTTGATTGGAGAAGAACTTTCGCAAGAAAATTCCAGCATAGAAACCACCTCTTCTTCTCTAGGGCAGGATTTTTACAAACAACTTATCATTGCAGTTTTATTAGCCTTCTTTTGGATGGCCGCCGTTGTATTTTTAATCTTTGCTGACAACAAAAAAATCAAAACCTATGTTGTCTTATTAAATATTTTTTTAGGATTTTTCCTAGGTTTAATCTTTTTCAAACTAAACATTTCATTGTCTATAATTCTCTTTTTAATTCTTGCAGGAATTTTAATTTATACATATGCAAGATATTCTACCCCTGCATTTGCAGTAATGTTCGCAGCTTTTGCAGATATTGTAATGACTCTTGCAGTTGTAAATTTAATTGGAATGAAAATTTCTTCAGCAGGAATTGTGGCTTTCTTAATGCTTATAGGTTATTCAGTAGACACAGACATCCTACTAACAACAAGAGTATTAAAAAGAAAAGGAAAAATAAACTCTGCAATGTTCAATGCCTTAAAAACCGGAATGACAATGACCTTAACCTCTTTGATAACTGTTGCAACAGCCTTAATTGTTGTTTATTCTTTCGGTAGTATATTAAATCAAATATTCTCAATCTTGTTAATTGGTTTAGGATTTGATCTATTCAACACATGGGTCTCAAACGCATCTTTAATTAAATGGTATGCAGAGAAAAAATGAAATTCACATTTAGAATATGGCTGTTGTTAATTTTTATAAGTCTTTCATTACTTTCAATATTTGTAAATTCAAGTGGAATAACATTTTTACAAGAGGGAATAAAAGTAGATTCTATAAACCAAGAATCAAGACTTTTTGAACAAGGATTAAAACAAGGAGACATTATTATTTCAATAAATAATCAAGAAATAGATTCTTCTGAAGAATATTATAATTTAATCTCTCAATACGGAGAAGAATCTGAAAAGATTATTTTAAAGACACAACAACAGGAAATTGTGGCCCTTGTAAATGGTTCTGCCTTTTCTTCTATTGCTGTCTCAGAGCTACCCTCAACAAGGCTTAATACAGGGTTAGATTTGCAAGGGGGGACTAGGGCAATAATTAGACCAGAACAAAGATTAACAGAACAAGAACTTAATGACCTAATCTCAGTTTCAGAACAAAGATTAAATGTTTATGGATTAACAGACGCAAAATTTTACAAAGTAACAACTTCCGACGGAGAGAACCTAATGGGTGTTGAAATTGCCGGCTCAACAAACCAAGAGATAGAAGAACTTGTAGCACAACAAGGAAAATTTGAAGCAAAGATTGGAAACCAAACTGTTTTCACAGGGGGAGAAAAAGATATAACTCATGTAGGAAGAACAGGTCAAGACGCGATGATCACAGATTGTTTTGAGGTTCAAGGAGGACACGCCTGTAATTTTAGGTTTGTAATCTATCTAAGCGAACAAGCAGCCCAAAGGCATGCAGACATAACTTCAAACCTTTCTTTAAATCAAACAAATCCTCAATATTTAGAAAAAAGAATAACTTTTTATGTTGATGATAAAGAAACTTCTTCATTAAATATTGGTGCAGACCTAAGGGGAAACGTAGCTACTCAAATTCAAATTTCTGGTTCAGAATCTGCAGAGACTAGAGAACAAGCATTAGATGCCACTAAAAATGAAATGAAAAAATTACAAACAATCTTAATTACAGGTTCCCTTCCATACAAATTAGAAATTGCCAAGATAGACAGAATTTCCCCAAAACTTGGACAAGAATTTGGACAACAAATTCTTCTAGCATCAATCTTTGCAATTCTTGCAGTTTCACTAATTGTCTTCATAAGGTATAGAAAAATAAAAATCTCTGCAGCATTAATTGCCGTTTCACTATCAGAGGTTTTAATTATTTTAGGAGTAGCTTCTTTAATCAGTTGGAATCTTGATCTTGCATCTATTGCAGGGATTATTGCAGCTATTGGAACCGGGATTGATAGCCAGTTAATAATCATTGATGAATCACATGAAAGATCAGAATCAATCAAACAAAGAATCAAAAAAGCCTTGTTTATCATAGTAACTGCATTTACAACAACTTTTGTTGCATTAGTTCCCTTAACAGGCTGGTTAAGCTTCATGGGAATTGGAGCAGTTTCAGCAGGCCTATTAAAAGGATTTGCTTTAACAACAATGATTGGAATCACAACAGGTGTTTTAATCTCACGACCTGCATTTGCAGATATTGCAAGACAAATGGAGGAATAATGCTCCCAAGACACCACATAACAATAGGGCTAATAATCTCATTAAGCTTATTTCTAACACCTCTAAAAGACCTAGAAATACTATTATTCTTTTTTTCTTCCTGGCTTTTAATCGACCTTGACCATTACTTTAGATATATCTATATAAAAAATAATTTTTCAATAAAAAATTTTTTAAAATTCTCAAAAAAAGAAGCAGAAAAATGGGCATTTATTTCAAAAAAACAAAAAACCAATTACAAAAAACCAATTTTCATATTTCACAATATTGAATTTTTATTTATACTTTTTATAGTCTCTTTATTTTTTCCAATAATCTCCTTCTTAATTCTGGGTTTTATTCTCCATCTTTTTACAGATTATACTTATGCAATCTTAAAAAAAGAACCAATCCTACATAAAATCTCATTAATAGCAACATTAGCAACAAATAAAAATAAGAAAAGATTTATTTAAACATGGTTCAAGAATCTTTAACAGAATCAACTCTTAAAAATTCAACATACAACTTTATAGAAACATTTATCTGTAGATTTGGGGGCCTTGCCTTTTCAATAATTTTAGCAAGAATTTTACTCCCGGAACTTTTTGGACTCTATTCATTAGTTTTATCTTTACTATCTATAGTAATAATTTTTACAGATTTAGGGATGGGCAAAACTCTTGTGAGGTATGTCTCAGAAGCACTAGGAAAAAAGGATAGGTCAAAAGCAAACGTATATATAAGATACCTAATGAAATTAAGATTCTTTCTTTTTATAATAGTCTTATTTACTATCTTAATTTTTGGCAAGTTTATATCAAATACATTATTTCAGAAACCAGAGATATATTTTCCATTACTAATGTCTTCTTTTTATGTTTTAATGAAGATATCTTTTGATTTTTTCAGATCCTTATTTGTTTCATCAAAAGATTTAAAAAATTTTACAATGATGCAACTAATCTTTCAATTATCTAGAATTGGCCTAGTTTTATTGGCTATTTATATTCTTTCAGAAAAAATAATTGTTTCGGGGATATTTATTTCTCTAGCCATTTCTCTCTTTTTAACCTCATTATACGCCTTTTTTAAGATAGACCGAGAATTAATTTCCATCAAAAATAACAAACAACAAATAGATAAAAAAAGAATTTTACATTATTTAGGGTTTGTTAGCATCGTAAGTGTTTCAACTACTTTCTTTGGTTCAATAGATACCTTAATGCTAGGTGGCTTCGTTTCTACACCCTATATAGGATTTTATAGGGTCGCTTTAAGTTTAACAACAGCAGTTGCAGGATTATTTGCATTTGGATCTGTTTTGTTACCAATTTTTACACAACTTGAAGATAATAAGGTTGAAAGAGGATTTAAAAAATCATTAAAAGGCATATCAATGTTTACGATACCTTCTGTTTTTGGATTATTGATATTTTCAAGACAAATAATCAAACTGATATATGGGGGCGAATACTTGATGGCCACAATACCTCTGTATGCCTTGAGTTTGATCATATTAACAACCCCCTTAATTGTGTTATATTCTAGTTTTTTTGAATCCAAGGAAAAACCAAAAATACTCGTAAAAGCAGTCTTATTTTCATTATTTTTGAACATAACTTTGAATTTTTTTCTTATCAAATATCTTCCAACCATATTTAATAAAGGTCCCGAATTTGCAATTTTGGGTGCTGGAATCGCAACAGTGACAAGTAGGGCAACTTATTTATTTTTCTTAAAGAAAAGCATGAAAAAAATCTCTAAAATAAAAGGAGAACTAAGTTTATTGAAAAAACCCTTCATCGCAAGCATAGTTATGTCTGTTTTTTTATTATTTTATATATCCTATTTAGATTTGAATTTAATCCTAGGAATTCTAGGGATAATTTTTAGTATAGTCCTCTATTTTGGATTTTTATATTTAATTTCTGGTTTTGAAAAAAAGGATTTACTTGTTATAAAAGATATTTTTAAAAATAAGTTTAATAAAAAAGCACCCTAAAAAACAAAACCTATAATTCCCACAAATAACAATTTCTTTTTCCTTCGTGAATAGAATCAAAACAAATTAACTTATTTTGAAAATCAAACCTTGGATGCAAGTCACATCTCAGTCCACTATTCTCCCATTTTTTCCATGCATTTTTCCCCTTAACATATTTTTTATCAGGAAGAGAAAAAAAGTTCCCAACTATTTTCTTCTTTTTTCTTTTTAGGTCATAAATAATAAGTTTTCTTTGGTGTTTCTTGTTTGGATAGGTATCGGTAACAATATACTTCTCATTTTCAGAGAAGCTAGGATGCCCATCCTCATTATGAATATTTAACCTTTTCACTTCTTTTGTTTTATCCTTTAATATATAATACCCTACTGGAAGTGCTCTCTTTCTAATAAATTTAGGGATTATTTTTCTATAAATCGGCAAAACTTTTTCAATCAAAAAATTTGATCGTTTGCCCCCTTGTCTTATTTTACCGAATTTTTCTGAAGCACTACACCATCCAAATAATTCTTTATTATTTTTCCATGCAAAATGGGAATAAAAACCACTATCTCTGAAACAATGCAGTTTTTTCCCATTTAAGTTACACGTAAAAAACCGAGTATGCGATAACCCTCCTTCAATGTTCCATCTATGAAAAAAACAAAACCTGTCTCCTCTTGGATTAAACTTCAAATGATTAACCCAATGTTTTCCCTTGCACATGGAGTCAATAGGGTTATAATCCTTTAAATCCTTAAGAGAGATTATTCTTTTGCTTTTATTTTTGTTTAAGTCAATTAAATATATCCCTTCATCAATAGGTACTTTTTTGTCATAATTCTTGTCTCTTAAACCAGGATAGCCATAACCTTTTCTTAAATTGTCTAATCTTGAAAAATTGAGAGACAAGAAATACTTTCCAGAAGGATGCACTTCATAAACAGGCCCCCCAATAACCCTCTCTTCTCTTTTATTTTTTATATCCACTATAACTGCTACAAATTTTCCTCCCCTTAAATCATTGAATATTATTTTTGAATTATGGTCGGGAGGAAACCATTGCAACATGCATCCTTGTTGCCAGTTCCAGGCCCGAGTTTCAGAAATTTTTTCTTGTTTTCCGGTTTTTAGATCAATAAGAAGGATATCGGCTTTCTCTTTTCCAGAGGGAAACCGATCAATAAAATCGACCCCTAAGACCAAAGCATATTTTCCATCCTTGCTTACTTGAGGCAAGTCATAATAGCCAAAGAAATAATGCCTAGCTCCTTTTACTAGTTTTTTTATTTTTTGTTTCATTTTTATATAGGTCTATAAGATAATACACTTCACCTGCAAATAGGTTCGGGTATATTTTTGCAAGAATCTTTCTCACGGGAATTGGTAAGAATTTTGCACCACTACAGGCAAACCAATATTCTTTTTTCACATATTTCCCAAAATATTTTTTAATAAATTTCTCTATACTAGGCATCGTAAAAAAATGTTTATGGGTATAAGGGTCATAAGTTTTTCTTAACTGGCGCCCAAAAAGCATTTTTATACGGCTACTATATGTCAATTCATTCGGAAGACCAATTAAAACATATCTTTTTGATACCCTCTTAATTTCTTCACATATTTTTTCAAGGTAACAAAGGTGCTCCAATATCTGATTTGCTACGACAAGGTCAAAAGAGTTTTCTTTTAAGGGCAAAGTTTGCTTTAAATTTAAATCTTGTTTTATGTCTGCTTTTTCAACAACATCAACAGTAGTTGTTTTATAATCTTTAAACAATTCTCCTCTGCTTCCAATATCTAAAACAAGTCCTACATTTTTTGGGATTATTTTACATATCTGCTGTTTTCTATATTCATTCATTTTTGTTTTTTTTAACATATTTAATTGCATCAATAATTCCTTGAATGTCTCTATCAAAATTCCAATTTAAAACAGTTTTTAAGGCTTCCTCCCCTAGCTCCTTTTCCTTACTTCGACTTTCCAATATCATTTCGATATACTCAGTTAATTTATCAATGTCTCCTAGATTATATATAAAACCATTTTTGCCAGGATTTATCATATCTCTTGCAGTAGCAACCCTATCTGTTGTTATAATTGGAATGCTAAAGTTCATTGCCTCATTCATCGCTTTCGGGGACCTATCTTCTTCTGAAGAAACGATAAATAAATCTGATATAAAATAATATTTTGAGATCTCTGAAGGTTTTTTAAACCCAAAAAATTTAATATTGCTTAACCTTTTCTTTTTAACATATTCTTCTAATTCTTTTTTCTTGTCCCCTTCTCCTATAAAAATAATGCTTGTTTTATTTTTTATTTTTTTTTGGAGTTTCTCATAGGCATAGATTATATCAAAAGGCCTTTTTATATCAATGATTCTTCCAGTGAAATTAATTACCTTGTTATCTTTAGGGATTCCTAGATTCTTCTTTATTTCATTTTTTTTGCCTCTCATTTTTTTTGCCTCTTTTTGAAAATATTCATTATCTACTGCACAGGGATGGAAAAATAATTGTTCTTTTTTTACACCATAATGCTTATAAAAATCTGCATTCAAGCTGTAACTATAAAGAAAAGCATCAGGTATCTTCCAGAGCATATTGTAGATCATATTTTTTAAGGACCCTTTAAATCCTCTCGATTGTTTAAGAAAATCTATCTCATCTCTAAATATAACCCGGGTGTTTAATAAAGATGAAGAAAACAAAACAAGTTTATTAGTAAAGGCAGAATAGCCGTAGATTAAAAATGCATCATAATTATTTTTCTTTATTTCATTTAAAATTCCTGGATTGATTAAGCCTCTTGGAGGGTGCGGCTTTTTTTTAAATGGATAATAGTTCTTTAAAACATAGTAATTAATGCCTTCTAAGGATAACCCCCAATCTATTCTTTTATTATATAATTCATTATAACTCTTTTTTAATGAAGATCCAGAACAAAAATAAACTGTTAATTCTATTTCTGGGTGCCTTGCCAATTTTTTATAAATAGGAATCCTATAATGGACAGGATAGATATCTAATATTGCTAATTTATGCTTTTTTGCCATTCCTAATAATGATTTTTTTTAATTTTGCTACAGATTTCTTAATAAGATATTTCTTTTTAAATTCTTCCCTTATTTTTTTAAATTCTTGTTTTTTATATAAATTTTTTTCTAACCAATGAAAAATCTCTTCAGGTTGCTTATTTTTTGAAACAAAGCCAAGATAATCTTTATCAATAATCTCTTCTATTGAGGCTGTGTCATATGATGCAACAGAAATCCCAAACATAAAAGCCTCAATTATTACTAATCCAAATGTTTCATATTCATATTTTGTAGGGAATATTAAAAAGTTTGTTTTTTTCAAAATTTCTTTTTTCTCTTCTCCATATTTTGGCCCTAGATATTTGCATTTGTCTTTTAAATTATATTTCTTAACGAGATTATAAAATTTCTTCTTGGTTTTTCTCTCTTTCCAATTTCCCACAAACCAACATTCAAAATCTTTTCCATTTTGTTTTAATAATTGACATATTTTTAAAACCTCTAAAGGCCCCTTAGATTCGATCATATTTGAAAGAAACAAAAGAATAGGCTTTTTGTTCCTCTTTCTTTCTCTCAAAATTTCCTTAAACTCAATATCAGAAATTTCATCAGGAATCCCATTAGGAATAATCTCTATATTTTTTTTAGGAATAATCTCCCCAATATCCTCATATAATCTTCTAGATAATATAATTACTTTTGTATTTTTAAAAACAGAGAGATAGTATTTCTTTTTTAATTCATTGTTGAGAGATTTTTTTCTAAACTTCGCATGTAAATGAAATACAATTTTTTTCCTAAACAGTTTGCACAACCAAACATATAGGCTATCTCTGAAAAATGCAAAACCATAAAGGGCAATTTCAAAATAAACTACTTTTGGTCTAAAAAAAGTAAGTTTCCATAATAATTTAAACAACACAATAAAGATTCCTAAAAACTTTAAAAAATTTAATCTCCCTATTTCTTCTAAATTATTTGAATAATTTATTTTTATCTTTTTAATCTCCCTATTTTTATCTTTTTTTAATTCATTGAAATATAACTCATTCATTCTTGCCGCCCCATGCATTGGAGGGGAAAACCTCCCCAAAAAAAGAATCCTTTTTACCATCTCTTTTATTAATTTAAGGGCATATATAAAACATTCTAATCTCTTCCTAATCTTCTCAGAATTCGTATCCAAATAATTCTAAATCTTTTTTATATCTCTTTTCAACAAGTTTTTTTGTTTTTTTGTTATAATATCTTTTGTAATCTTCTCTATTCTTGCTTCTATTTTTTTTAGGCAATTCTTTAGGTTTCATTCCAATTCTTTTACATATTTTTTTATAATCTTTTTCTAGGCTTTCAAATCTTCCAAGAAAATCTACAAGAAGTTTTCCAGTCTTTTTATCTTCTATAAAAAAGGATTGCGATTTAATATGTTGGTCTGCCCTTATATCAGGGATTTTTGAAACTCTTACAACAAATTCCTCAAATGAAATTCCCCGAGGCAAGTTATTCCGGATGTTAATTGCTTCATCTGTTTTACTTTCAAGAATTTTATTTTTATAACAACTAACGAGTCTATCATATGGATTTCTTACAAATGCAAATTTAAAATAATTCTTATACTTTTTAAAATAATCCCTTTTGTCTGCTAATTTTTTATGCCTTGCGCATCCAAAAACACTTAATAGTGTTCTTGTAGCTACTTTTTCTATGAAAAAATAGATTGCATTATGGTTTTCTAGTATAGCTCCTTTGTGTTTTTTTCTGAGATTATTTAGCAATTTAAGTAAAAAGTTTTTTATCCTTATTGCTCCTCTAAAAAATAAATTTGAGCTCTTATTCTTTTCAATAAATCCTGCTAACTTTTTTATTTTTTTATTCTGTTCTAATTTAAGGCCCATCACCAGTAACAACCTCCCTCAATCCTATTGTGTTTTTTTGGGATATCTTCCTTTAAAGGCGACGTCCAGTATTCATTTTGACCTGGTTCATTTTCCCACCTTTTTCCCTTTATGCCAAATAAGAGCTGTAAAATCCCTCCGAGATGGACGGCCTGTTTTCCTTTAGACTTCACGTAAGAAGCAAGAGGTAACCCATAGGCCCCACATCCAATAAGCGCCACATCAAAATCTTTTCCATCTATCTCTTTTTTCATGTAATCTAACGCCTCAAACCAATCCTTAAACCGAGGGTCTTCGTTATCTGCAAGTGTTTGAACAGCCCGAATAACCTCCAGTTTTTTAAGTTTTGGCAAAATTTTCAATTTATCCATTTTTTTATATTGGCTTTCAATTGTTTTTTTAAATGGATGGACAATTAAAACTTTCTTATTTTTTAAAGCATTTTTCCAAGATTTTCTAAATCCCATTGATTTTGTAGGGATAGCATAGTTTATATTTGGAAAGTTTTTAATCCATCTTAGTTTTTTCAAAAAATGATTTTTATAGTTCAAAACTACAAGGATGTCTATATCTTTAGAACTTTCAAAATAAACCTTCCTAAATTTTGGCAAAAGGTTTTTATTATTTGGAAAAAACCCAGAGTAAAAACACAATAAATCAAAATCATCCTGGCCTGCCAAGTTTCTAAATTCTGTCGTGCCATATCTTGTTAACATAAATGGTTTTCCAGATGAAATTGCATTCTGAACAAGTTTGTCTCCTTGTTTTTTTCCTAGCAATTTTATTCTTTTTCTGCCATTAAAAAAACCAATATGTTTTGCAAAAGCATTTTTAAGCCACCACAATCCGATAGTGTTACCATAAATTTTTTTCAATAAACCATAAAGAACCGGTTTTTCTCTAAGATAATTCAGTAAAATTTTCATTCTAAATTCTTATTCTTTATCTTATTAATAAACTTTTTCATGCCCTGAGAAAGAATGCCTACATCAGTAGAATACGCAATATATTTTATTCCCATCTTTGCGTATTTTTCCCCCATTTCAACATCATCAACAAAAATTCCAAGATACTTTCCTCTTTCCTGACATTTTTTAATAACTTCCTCAATCTTTTCTAAAACAAATGGATTTTTTATGTCTCCAGGCATTCCAAGAGAAGCAGATAAATCATATGGTCCAATAAAAACAACATCAATACCCTCAATTTCTAAGATGGAATCAATATTTTTTATACCTTCTATTCCCTCTATATGTATTATGTTAGCCACAGTCTCATTTTGCTCTAAAAAATATTTTTCTTTTTCCTTTAATGAAAAATCTGCAGCAGAGACATACTTGCAAACTCCTCTTTTTCCAGAAGGATACTTTTTTGAATTAAATTTTGTAAACTCTATCACTTTTTTTGCATCTTCCTTATTTTGAATCTGAGGGATCTGAATCCCTCCAACCCCTAAATCTAATATTCTTTGTATTTCAATATCCTCTAATTTGCCAACGCGGACTACAGGATGAGTTTTTGCTTCTTTAGCCGCTAAAACGAGGTTATATGTTTCTCTCACAGAATTAGGGCCATGCTCATTATCTAAAATTATAAAATCTGCTCCAGATTTTCCCAAGGCACCAATCACCAAAGGATCATTTGTTTTACAAAAAACCCCAAACAAATTCTCTTTTTCTTTAAGTGATTCTTTTAAGCCCATAGTTTTCTATACCCTATAAACTTATAAACTTTATGAATTTTCAGAGGGATAATCTTTAGACTTTATTTCAGTTAAGGACCTCCATAATCTTTCAGCTAAATAAAAATCTTCAATCCAATCTATATCAAGATTTTCAATATCATCTGTTTTAAAATAATAAGGGTTTTTGCCTACCCTATCTCCAATTTTTTTCATTAATGAAAAGTCAATTAAAAATATCCCTGAATTAATCAAATAAACAGGATCTATTGTTTGGGTTTTTGGCCACCTTCCTTGTTTTTTTAAATCATAATTAACAGGGGCATTATTTTCATACCAAACATACCCCCTTATCCTTTTTACAGAAACTAGAGAATCATATTCATTTAAATTATTTAGATATGTTTTAATCGCTCTTGAATACGTTTTTTCTGTAACAAAAGGAGATGTGACATGCGTGAATAATAAATGGCCTTCTATTTTGAGTTTCTTTGCAAAATATTTTACAAACTCATCGTTAGAACATTCAGAACTAGCATAATGCTCTTCCCTATGCTCAATCTCTATTTTATCTGCGTCTATCTCTTCAGCAATCTCTATAACTCTTGGATCATTTGTAGAAATAATTATTTTAGAAATCTCTGGAACATTTAATAACTGATGTATTTTTATTTTTAATAAGGATTCTCCTGCAAAATTTCTTGTATTTTTATTTTTAACTCTTTGAGAACCAAGTCTGCAAGGCACTAATGCGACAATATTTTTATTTTTAGAAAGATTTTCTTTTTCAATAATTTTGCCATCTTCTTTTCCCATATAAATAAACCCAAAACAATATTTATAAAATTAACTGACGTAAAAAATTTTAGTAATCAAATGAATCTATCCAGGCAAAGTTTTAAATACAATAATTATATAATTTATTTATGATGGCAAAGAAAAAGCTTAGAATGATTGACAGAATTCTAATGAATTTGAAAAACATATTTTTAGAAGAAACTTGGAGATTAACCCATCCTTCTTCTATCTTTGAAAAAGAGGGTTGTAAGTTTTTTCTGCCTGATAGAAGAGATTTTATTCAACAAAGAATAATTTCAAGGAATGATTTTTATGAGAGAGAGAGACTAGAAGAATTAAAAAAATATGTTAAAAAAAGTTTTGTTTATTTAGATATTGGGGCAAATATCGGGCATCATACGATTTATTTTTATAAAAAATTAGGAGCTAAAAAAGTTTATAGTTTTGAGCCCCATAAACATCTAGTTGAAATAATTAATAAGAATCTAAAGATTAATAAGATCAAGAATGGAAAAGTTTATAATGTAGCGGTTGGAAATAATGAAAAAAGAGTTAAAATTTATACCCCAAAACCTAAAAGATTTTTAAGGAAGAATTTTGCAGTTGTGAGAGTAGATAATCATAAAGGGCAACAAGAAACAAATATGGTTAGAATTGACAGTTTAAAATTTAATAATAAAATAGATGTTATAAAAATTGACACTGAAGGTTTTGAGAAAGAAGTTTTGAGAGGAGGAGTAAAACTTATAGAAAAAGACAGACCCTTAGTTTGGGTTGAAGTTAAAAAAGAGAATGAAAGTTTTGTTTTTGATTTTTTTAAGAAAAGGAATTATAGGAGAATTCTTGTCAAAAGAGAAGACAATTTTTTTATACCCAAGTAAAAAAATTTGCGAACTAATTGTAACTTTTGGATTAAAGAATGTAAATAATCTTGTATCTACCCTAATTCATTTGCTATAGATATATAAAAACAACTTCATCTCAATTTCTTGTATTTTACAAAATTTGTTGCAGGACTATTCTTAGAGGCTGAAAAGATATTTTTATACTTTTTTGAAAGTATTTTTATAACTTCTTGATCGGATTTTGCATGAGGAAACTTGTAACCTCCTTTATCTTTTGCCCAAAAATGATGGCCAAATCCCCCATCCATTCCTATCAAATAAACTTCTTTTGCACCAAAATAAAGTGCATATTGTAATAATCGAATCCCGGAAGAATAACCTCCCGGTAAATTTAGCCTTTTTAACATATTGCTTAATTTCATAGGACTAATCAATTTTTTTAAATAATAATTATTAAGAGTATTATCTTTCAAGATATAGTGCCCCTCATCAATATTAAAATCAGATATGAAATGCTTTATCTTATGCCCTTTTAATAAATCCTTTAAATCCATCCCTCTTCCTATATAATCCCAATAAGCTTCCCTAGGAAGGTAATAAACATCAATTTCTCTGTCAATTTTTTTATTTGTTAAAATCTTTGGCCCACTATTGCAGGTTAGGATGACAACATCTTTAGGTATTTTTTTAAGGTCTTTGATAGAAGGACCAGAGCCCAGGATTAAAACTTTTTTATTTTTTATACATTCTACAAACTTTTTATTCTTTCCCAGCCTTTCTCTTCCAATATACAAATCATATTTCTTTAATGGATAAAATATAATTCTTTTTAAAACTCCCAAAAAACCTGCTCGTTTATACTCATTTCTTATAACATACTTAGCAGCTCCAGGTATTTGATTAATTTTCATTTTATAACCACCAAACTGTTTTTTTATTACAGTTCTTACAAACAGGTATTTTGTCAAATTCGCCTTTTTTATGTAATTCTCTAATCTTCTTTAATTTTTCCCCAAACCAGATATCCTTAATAGAGTGTTCCTTAACGTTGCCTAATATAACTTGGTGGTTCCAACAATCACAACACAAAACAAAATCCCCATTCCAATCTATCACTAATTTTTGCCAAAGCAGCTTACAAGGGGGACGACTTAATCCATTTTTGGTATGAAAACTTTTTTTAAAATTCTCATTAGATTCAATATTCCCTGCCCAATTTCTTAAATTAATAACAGAGATATGGTCTACTTTTTCTTTCCACTCCTTATAAAATGCACCTACTTCATCGGTATTGCTTTGCTGTTCAACTAAAGATAGGCTAATTTTTGGATTTTTTTTGTTCATCTTTTTCTTTAACTTAATAAGCCCTAAAATATTTGACCTCACTTTATCAAAATTCAGATTTTTCCTAATTTTTTCATAAGTCTCTTTTTTATAGCCATCAAAACTAATGATAATTGAATCTAGCCCCGTCTCTATAAGTTTTTTTGCATTTTTCTCATCCAAAAGAGACCCATTACTAAAAAATACAATACTCATTCCCTTTTCTTTTGTATACTTTATTTTTTCAAACACCCCTTTATCAAGCAACGGTTCTCCAAAGAAAGTTAAACTAATATTTTTAACACCCATTTCATGAGCCTCATCAATTATTTTTTTATAGGTTTTAAAATTCATTGTTCCAAATTCTTTTAATTTAGAGTGGGGGCACATAATACAATTAGCATTACATAAGTTAGTCGTACCAATGTCAATAGAGGGAGGAGATTGCTCCAACTTCTTCATCTTATTTTTTATATGTCTGGAGTGTAGTCTTGTATAAATTGGGTTTTTATTTATAAAACTAGATGAAAGAATCTTGCTACCAATGGCATACCCTATTTTTGTATTTCTAATTTTGCTTAATAATTTCATCCTCTAAACTTCAAATCATCCAATCCGCCATACTTTGCATCTTCTGGAAGGTTTTTTTGATAAAACTCTTCATGGGTCAAAATCTCTTCTGGATAATTTGTCTCCCAAATTTTAATTGGGCCTCTAAACCCTTGATAATAAACAAATTCTTCTACAGGAGCCCCTTGTTCTTGCAACCCAGAAATAACAGGAGAATCCTGGGCATGAGCTAGTTCAAAAGGATAAAGGTCTTGAGGATCATTCATTAAATATAATTGTGCAAACAAACTATCTTGAGTCCTTTCAGACAAATAAATCAATGCCCCAATCCTATCAATAGATAAACCCTGCTGAGATTGCCCAACAGAAGGAATCAAAATAATAGTATTTTCAATACCTTCTTCAAATTCAAAAAATTCATTATTGTAATAAACATTTTTTAAAGGAACTTCATACTGCTGATTATTATACCTAAAAATTCCTTTAGGTTGTTTTAAGTCTTCCCCCATCTCTAATAAAACTCCTGCAAAAACAGCCCTACCTTTAGGTAAAAGAATATCATTATACATTATATCCTGATCAATATAATTTCCTCCTTGGTAAAAATAAGTAACAGAATTATTTTTTTCAATAGTCTGTTGAGGATTTTTGATTGCAATTGGAATCTGTGAAGCCCTATCGCTCACTTCCTCACTATCTCCAATAGAGGAATAAGCTCCATACTTTCCTAAATCTGTTTGATCAATTAATAAATAAGAAACATTTCTAGTTTTAAGTAAACTCATTGCACTATCTGGATTTGGAGTGGTCAAAACATATCTCCCAAAATAATGATTTAAAATTCCCTGAAAATGTCCTCCGTCTGAAATAGTCGGCCTTTCTCCTAAATATTGGACCCAATAACCATAATCCCACCAGTGTGCAAAAACATCATCTTCAGAAGTATTTTCCTTCACCCAGGACATTGCTTTTTGCCATTGAGCATTTGCAGAAGGCCCAGTATACTGGGCTTGAGAAGAGATAACTGCAACATTAGTATTTAGACTAAATAATGTAGCTATAATAGCTATAATTAATAAAGCTCCTAAAATAACTTTAAGAACATCGTCTTTTGAATCTTTTAATTTTTTATAAACCAGGATTATAAACCACCCAGCCATAAACACGACAAAAGGGGTTATTGCAAAGAATAATCTCGCAGCCCCTCTTGCAGCAATCAACATAAAAATTGTCCAAGAGAAAACAAAAATCTCTGCATTATTTATTTTTTCAATCTTCTTATTCAAATAAAGCCACAACGAATAAATAAATAATCCAATAATCGGCAACACATAAAATAAAATACTCAAAAAACTAGTTCCATTTAAGATTAAGGAATTTGGAGAAATTCTCGAGAAAATAATCCCAAAAATCATTAAAACCCATAATAAACTAAACCCTATTTGGTGTTTTTTCTTTTTAACAAATCTTGAAAAATTTATCCCAAATAAAATCAAGCCTCCAAAAAATAACCAAAACAATATCTTTCCAGTTTGGTTAATCCAATCACCTAAGTAAGGTTGTTTATTCTCTGCAACTGTCAACCCGAGCCTACTAGTCCCAAAAGGGTGTAACAGTCTATGAAAGATGTCTGAAAGGGTATCAAAAAGGTTTCCACTTAAAACTAAAAATAATAATCCTAATATTAAGATAATAATAAAAGAATAAAATACCCTATATTTTTTATTAACCTTCTTAAAATTTTTCTTAACTAAAATGTAATCAATTATAATAAATGCAAAAACAAAAGATGCAAGCAATCCTGAAGAAGAAAAAATATATTTTGTTAATACATTAAAACCTGCAAAAATTCCAAATAATATCGAAGAAATAAACCAAGAGGAATAAAATAAAATACCTTTCAAATTTTGTTTATTCACAATCCAGTAAATCAAAAAAGCCAAAGGAAAAATCATAAAAATAAACTTGGCAAT
>CAYOTW010000004.1:0-29723 GCA_964407005.1 Candidatus Woesearchaeota archaeon
TTCAGTCTTACGACATATGTCGGTGGGCTATACAGGGTTATTTCTTCCTTCTAAATTTTTTGCCATATATTTTAATAAAAATCTTGTTTTTTAAATCTTTCTATTTGTTATTACTTTAAAGTTACCATTTTTATTAGTTGAGCATGAGTAATAAAAATTTAGGAAAAAGTTTATATAAGGGGTTAACTGTGTAAATAAGTAATGATTAATTGGGGTGAGTTTTATTTGAAAGTATTGAAAGGAGGGATAATTTTATGAAAAAACTTTTTGAAAAAAAGACGAAATTGTTTGGTAAAGAGATTTCTGTGTTTTTGATTGCTCTGATTGGTGTTGCTGCTTTGGCAAGTGCGGCTTTGGTTCCGTATTTGTCTGGAATGGTGATTGCTAATTTTGGTGTTGATCATCCGATAATGTTAGAAGCTTCAAAAGATAATTCTTCATTTACTGAAGATGCTACCCTAGATTTAGGAGGCATTTATGGAGGCGATAGCTTTAACTATTTTGTTAAGGTTACATATAACGGAAACGAGACTATAGAATTGAATTTAACAAGTAACATTACAAACAGCAATGGAAATGCAGAGTGTGGAGACTTTGAATCTTTAATGGTTTACACACCAACAGATATTGACACTTTAGGAGGCTCTATTTCTGCTGGAGATATTAATTTACTGAATGTTACAGAACTTGGAGGAATTAGTCTTTGTCAAGATACAGATAATGGCGCAGTCATAAAAATACCTGCTAAATATGGATGGGAAGGAGATTCTCCTCAAACATATGAAGTTAAGGGAACATTCAAACTGAATGTTATGCCTGCAGATTATTCAATCTCAACACAAGCTACACTTTAATTTTAATTATTTAGTCCTTTTATTTTTTTAAGGATTTTTTATTTTTCTCTTCGGAGAAAAGGAGAATAGATGAGAAAAGAAGAAAGAAAAAAGATGAATAAGAAGAAAGGGAATTTAGGAAAGATAGTTGGAATTTTAATTATTGGGGTTTTTATTCTTGGTTTAGTTTCTGCTGGTCTAGTGAGTTATCTTTCAAATCAAATTTCAGTTGATTTTAGTGTTTCTGGTCCGAGATTTTATTTAGAAAGTTATGATGTTGTTGGCTCTGGAGATAATGGGTTGGTATTAAATGAGTTTTCTGGTGATGAGGATGAAGCAAAATTTTTAGGTGCTGATAATGTTTTATTTGTTTCTAATGAATTAGGTGTGGAAGATTTTTATGCTGCAAATTTTAAAGTAATTTTAGATGCTGAGTCTAATTCTTCTGAGGGGCAGGTTGATATTAATCTGTGGTTGATAGGAGGAAGTGTAAATAATAAAAAAGAGCATTTATGTTGGGAAAAGCAGATTATTGATAATAGGGATGAATATGTTTTTGATTGTTCTGTTGAAGAGCTAGAATTAGATGAAGAAGACAGGTTTATGTTAGAGGTGAGTGATGGGGCTAATGAGATTGAGTATATAGTTTATTTAAATGGAGATAGTTTGATTGAGGTGGAAGATGAATAAGAAATTTTTGATTTTATTTTTGATTTGTATGTTGGCTGTTTCAGTTAGTGCTAAGGAGGTTGTGAATGTTTCTAGCAGTTTTAATCCAAACTTTGTTGCTGGAGATACTGAAGATTTAGTTATGAATTTTAAATATCCATCGGATATTGGAGAGAATAATGAATTGGCTTCTTCTCTATTTGTCAAAGTAAAAATATCTTCTGAAGATTTAGATTATCCTGTTTGGAAGAAAGATTTTGAAGCTAATGCTATATTTAAACAAGGGTATTCTTTTTTAGAGGAAAAGGTAAATCTAACTTGTTTTGAAAATTATTATTTTGATTTTAATTATTCTGAAGAAGCATATTATAATATTTCAAATGTTAATAATGGGACATTTTATTGCTACGATCATGATAATTTTTTGACTACTTTAAAACCTGATTTAGATTCTGAATTAAGTGTTTTTATAAAACCTAAAAAAAATATTTATCCTGGAAATTATAATATTTCTGTGAGTTTATTGGAATTGGTTATTAGTGATTTGAAGTTGATTACAGAGAATCTTAGAGAGGATTGTGGGTCTCCGAGAGGGTGTAATGGGGCAGATACAAATGGGGACGGTCTTGTTAATGAATTAGATATTGAAAACTGGCAAGAGCATTTTGGTTCTATTTGTTCTGCTGATGAGGCTTGGTGTAATGGAGCAGACATCGATAGAGATGGTTTTGTAAATGATTCTAAGGATGTTTTAATTATTCAAAAATACTGGGGGAATTCTAGTTGTAGTTCTTCTAATGAGTGGTGTAATAATTCAGACATAAATAAAAATGGGGTTGTGGATTCTGTTGATTTGGCAATATTTGTGAAATATAAAGAGCATAGTAGCTGTAATCCATTTGGCCCTTGGTGTGATGGTGCAGATGTGAATAGAGATGGTTTTGTTGATGGGAATTATGATGCATGGTATGTTGAAAATGAGACTAATGAAACAGAGAACCAAGGAAACGGGAATAATGGGAATAATCAGGGCGGAGGAGGAGGCTCTGGAGGTGGTTCTGGAGGCTCTAATGATAATGACTTTACAAACATCTCTGATGAAGGAAATTGTAGTTTTGGATATGAGTGGATTAATGGAAGTTGTGTTTTTATAAATAATAATGAGTCTGATTTAAGTGGTTTGGAAAATGATACATATTCTAGAAATGAAACTAATGCTACGGTCTTACAAAATATATTTTGGAGAAATCAGACATTACTTGGTTTTATGAATGGAGCAGTTACAGGTGTTGGAGATTTTAGTAGAGAAAATTTTGGATTTGTCTTGGGATTTTTGGTCTTAGTTTCAGGCAGTGTTGGGTATGTTGTTTGGTTTAGAAAAAGAAATTAGATTTATTTGTATATTATTTTATGGAGGATTTAAGCCATGGGTTTCTAAACTCCCCAAGTAGGAGAAGATTTTCGTTTTATCTCGGCGATTTTCATTAGGACTTGTTTTTCTGCTTGTGTTAAAAGTTCTTTATGTTCTTTGAATTTTCTGAATTGTGTTTCTGATAGATCTGTATAAAGATTTTGTCCTTGTTCAAGTTGTCTATCAAAATTAACCCCTGGAATTGAAACTGCGACTTCTTGTCCTTCGGTTGCTTCTTGGATATTATTTTTTTCATGTTGCAATGATTTTACTCTTCCCACTTTATTGTTGTCTCTATCTATAATTTTAGATTCTTGTTTTAGTTTTCCTTTTAAAATTTTTATTCCAAATACTGCGGGATTAGAATTTCTAAAAACAAAAGGCAAAATATTTATTTCGCAAACAGAAGGAAGTTGTTCTAATTTTTTTCTTTCTATTTGTTTTATCCTTTCTTGCTTCCACACCTCAAAGTCTTCAATAATTTTATAAACAACAGGATTAGAAATTATTTTGACATTTTTTGTTTCTTCTATATCTACATCTTCTGCAAGATTTGAATTAAATCCGAGGATTGCTCTATCTTCTTCTGGAAGGGAGTTCGCAACATAAATATCTTTTTTGGTTATTGGGCCAATTCCTGCCCTAATTACTGAAATATTTTTTTGCCTTAGTAAAACTAAAAGTGCTTCTAAACTTCCCAAGGATTCTGCTTTTACAACTATTCCATTTTCATCTGTTTGTATTTCTTCAGATATTTGTTCTCTAAATTCTTTTTTGATTTCTTCTAAATGTTCATCTGATTTTACTACGTGGAATGGCATTCCAGGAAGTATATCTTGTTTTTCTGTAATCTGTAATTTCAAACCTGCGGCTGCCTTTACCTGATTTGTGGTTTCAAATCCTTTATTCAATGGAAGTGCCTTTTGTATGTTTCTTATTTTTGTAAGAATAGCAGGATTCTCTTTATCTAGCGAGGCTATGGCTATTTTATCTTCTGTTGACAAGTTTCCGTCATATAAAATAGATTCCAATAAATTAATTGATTTTTCTTTTTTAACCTCTAATACAACACCTTTTGCGTCTTGCTTTACTACAATTCTATCCTGCAGGAATTTTTGTGATAAGGCAGCTATCATTGCTAGAATTTCAGAGATTCCCTCTCCTGTTTGTGCAGAGCATGGAACGATTGCTACTTTTTTTGTAAAGTCCTGGATGTTTGTATACATATCTGCTTCAATCCCATAAGAATTTAATGAACCGATAAGAGTATAGAATTTTTCCTCAAAGTTTTGTTTTACGTTTATTGCTTGTTTTGAGATTGACTCAAAAAAATATTTTGATTCGGGAGTTTGCCATCCAGAAATATTGTCTAGTTTATTTAATGCAATTATGAAAGGTGTTTTATTTGCTTTTAAAATTTTTAATACTTCTGAAGTTTGGGGTTTTATTCCCTCGTTAACATCTATTACAAGTATTGCTATATCTGCTAAACTTCCCCCTCTTTTTCTTAGATTTGTAAATGCCGCATGGCCCGGTGTATCTATAAATAAAAATCCGGGAAGCTTTAATGGAATTTTGAATTTTTCTAAAACCACTCCTGCTCTTTTTTGAATTGTTTCTGCAGGCATTTCTGTAAAAGAAATTTTTTGAGTTATCCCTCCTTCTTCTTTTTCTTGAATAGATGTGGATCTAATTTTATCTAGAATAGAGGTCTTACCATGATCGACATGCCCTGCGACTGTTACAATTGGTTGCCTAATTTCTTGTTCCATTAAAATATTTAGGGAAGAGGGGTTTTAAGGTTTTTCATAGATATTTATTGCTAAAATGGATTCTCAACTGAGTTGCAGTTGTTTTAATATCTTCAATTGATTTTCCAAAATATTTTTGGCGTGAAGTTATCTCAAAAACATAGTAGTGATAATTAGGATCTTCTAGATTGTCTTTTTTGTCTTCATAAAAATCTACTTGACAGGGAAGTGTTTCTAGTTCTCTTAATTTTTTTCTTACTTCTCTCTCAACACCTTTTTGTTTTGAAAAAAAATCAAACCCAGACATATGTTTTTCTTGTTCAGGAGAGGGCATCATAATTCCAGCCGGATTTTCTTTAGAAATTAAATCTGAAAGAGAAACAAGTAATTCTCCGAGGGTTTGATATTCTTTTTTATTTTTTACAATATCCATACATTTATATTGTTTGAAGCTATTTATAGATTATGGCGTTAAAGGATTTAGAAGAAAGATATGTTTTAGAATTAGACAAGATAGTTGAAACTATTAATGATAAAAAGGTGAAGAAAGTTTTATTGCAGTTACCAGATGGTTTGAAAATTTATGCTTTAGACATTGTTAATTATTTAGAAAAAAGATGTGATGCAAATATTTCAATCTATCTAGGTTCTTGTTTTGGTTCTTGTGATGTTCCTACAACAAATGCAGATTTAGTTGTTCAGTTTGGTCATGCTCCCTGGTCATAATTTTTTTAGTGTTGCTATTCTTTTTTCTAATGAAGGATGCGTTTGAAAAAATTCTTTTTCTAAAGAGGTTTTTGTAAAAAATAAGGGGGAGACAGCCCCAGAGGTTTTGATTTTTGTTTTTTTGTTTTTATCTTTGATTTTTTCTAAAGCTTTGATTAAGGGCGTTGGAGTCCTCATATATTTTACTGCTGATGCATCTGCGGCGTATTCTCTCTTTCTTGAGATTGCTAGTTGGACTAATGCAACTAAAATGGGGGCAAGGATTGCGAGGGCTATTCCAATTATTAAAAAGATTGTATTTTGGTTTTCTCTGTCTCTCCCTGTAATGCTACTGAAGAATAAACTTCTTAGAAATATTTGGGAGATGATGGCTATTAGCCCTACAAGAACGGCCGTCAGAGTCATGAATCTCACATCATAGTTTGCAATGTGTGACATTTCGTGTGCTAAAACCCCTTCTAGCTCTTGTTTATTGAGGTTTTCTAAAGTTCCAGTTGTTACACAGATTGCAGAGTTCTTTGGGTCTCTTCCTGTTGCAAAAGCATTTATCTGAGGATTGTTAATAATGTAAAGTTTTGGTTTTGGCAATCCTGAGGCTAGACTTAAACCCTCTACGCTGTTATGGTATTGCCTGTATTTTTCTTTTGGGGCAGGTTTTGCATTTACTGAAGCCAGAGATATTTTATCTGAATTATAATAAGATATTATGATGTAGGAGAAGGAGATTATTACTGAAAATATTAAAATTATGAAAAAATATTGGTCATTGAATATAAAAGAAATTGCAGTTCCAAGAGAAATTAGGATAAGAAAGATCGCAATTATTAGAAAAATTGAGTTCCTTTTGTTCTTTTTAATTTCATTATAAAATGAGAGCCTTTCCATAATTGTTTATGAAGAGAGAGGTTTTAAATTTATCTTCTGAGTAAAATGATAATTATTGAAATTAGGATAATTATTGAAATAACTATCCCTGCAATTAACCAGAACCCAGTGTTTGTTTCTGCTTCGGATAACTGGAGAGGGATATTAAATTCCTCTGTTAAAACATTTTCTCTGTTTATGGTCCTTGTCTGAACCTGTATTAGATATGAACTTGGTGTTGCGTCTGATTCTACTTCAAATGATAAAACTGCTGTTCCTGTTTGTCCAGGTTTTAAATCTCCAATGAACCTTGTTTTTTCTTCAAACTCTATTGGAATGTCAATGTTTTCAAATACTCTTATTGAGGTTTCCTCTCCTGTTTCTTCTCCGATATTTTTAATTTTTATTTCTACTGAACCTGTTTGTCCGGGAGTTATTTTAGACGGTTGCATTATTGAAGATAAAATTTTGAACTGGGGTTTTCCTTTTACAGGTAGTTGAAAATCAAGTTTTTGTGTTTTGATTTCTGTGTTTGTTTTATATTCAATTTCCAAGGTTGCAGTATTTTGTCCAGAACTTAAATCTTTTTCAGTGTCTATAAAAAATGTTGCTGTTTTTCCTTGACCCTCTGCAATCTTTCCTAGACTATTTTGGTCTGAAAAACTTCCTGAAGCAGAAAAACCTTTTGGAAGATTAAGTTTAACTTTTACAAACTCTGCATCTCCTCCCCCGATATTTTCTAGTGTTATATCTAGCTTTACTTCATCCTGATCTGGGAGGATTGTGTCTGGAAAACTCTGAACATTCCCAACAATAAAATCTGGCTCATCTGATTCTACTTCAATTTCTAACTCATCTTCAAAATCGTCCTGTTCGTCTTCTAGTTGGAATTCTAAATCGTACTTGCCTTGTTTTGTTCCCTTGTCTACTTCAATTCTAAATGTTTTTGTGATGCTTTCTTGAGAACTAATTTCTCCGATCTCCCACTTATCATCAGAGTCTATGTCTAACGGACCTGAATCGTCTAATTCAAAAACAACATTTTGTTTTGCATCTCCAGTATTATTGATTTCAACATTTAGTGAAAATGTTTCTCCTTCTTCTGCATTTACATAGGAAGAGGTTAAGACATAATCATCTAGATATTTTGTTTCAGAAATTCCAGATGAAAAATTAATTAGGGTTAAAACTAGAATGATTGCTATTGTTGTTTTTATTGTTGTGTTTTTCATCTTAGTTGTTTTTGATTTAGAAATCTAAGGCGATTTCATGCCACCACCTCATATATTAAAGTTAATTTTTATTTTTAAATTTATCTTTTCTGTCAAATATGAGCATCAGACCTGCGACTAAGGTTACAGCGGCTATCATTGAGGAAGTTATTGCAAAACTCATTGTGGTTCCTAAATCTGCCATCATTTTTAGGTTTCCAAAACTCATTGCTCTGAATCCAATCAAGGCAGCAATAACAGTTATAATCATTGGATATAAGGTGTGTTTTAGTGTTTCTTTCATTGAGTCTTTTTTATTCATAGTTTCCCTGTCTTGCCTATATCTCATTGAAAGTTGTAATCCAAAGTCTATTCCAATACCAATGGTCATTGTTAAAACCGATGAGGTGATAGAGTTAAATGGGACTCCAGAAAAACCAACTAAACCTAGTGTCCAGATAACTCCTAAGACTACTGTTAGTAGAGGGAGGAGAGTATATTTAATTGATCTTGATAATATCAATAAAAGGAAGATGATTCCTATAAAAGCATATAGTGCTGTTGTTGACGAGTCTGGTCCGATAATACTATTTAGTTCTTGATTAACGATTATCTCTCCTGCTGCTGAAACTTTTAATCCAGCGGGTTGTTCTGTGTTTTGTATTAACTCATTTATCTGTCTTGTTACTTCTTGTTGATTATCTTGTCCTTGTTCTGAAATTTGAATTTGTATTAGACTTCCTGAAAAATCATTTGTTAAAAATTGTTCTGTGTTCAGTTTATTATAAAATTCTCTTCTTTGTGAAAAAGAACTTAATAGACGGGAGTTTGATTGTTCTTCTGTTAGGGAGATGCTGTTGACTGATTCTACATATGAAAGATATTTTGCTTTTTTACTCAACTTTTGTATATATTCTATTGCCTCTTGTTCTCTTATATCCTTGATTTCTTCAGAATTGATTTCTACAAATAAATTTACACTAGAAGTATCTCCTCTTTCGTTTGTTATTGTTTGGAATGCAGTAAGTTGTTCTAAATCTTCGGGCAAGACCGTGTCAAAGTCTACTTCTTCTGAATTAATGTTTTGTAATCCTATAAACATTGCAGTTGTTACTAGTATCCCGAAAGCAACTATAATGAATGGGTGGTTTGATGCGAAATTTCCGTATTTTTCAAATATTGATTTTAGTTTTCCTTCTTTATGTTGTTTTTGTTTTTTTGGTTTGATGAACTTGTCTTCGTATAAGATGATTACAGGAGAGGTGAACATTACAGCTGTTAGAATTAATGCTATTCCCATTGCCAAAGAAGCTCCCATGTCAGAGAGAACAGGGAAGATAGATAGTGTAAGAACGGCAAAACCTATGACAGTAGTCATTCCTGAAGAAACAGTTGCAGCTCCTGTTGTGGATAATGCTTTTTTGATTGCTTCCTTAGAGGACATTTTTGTTTTTTCTTCTTCATATCTAGAAAATAAAAAGATAGAATATTCTACGCCTAAGCCCAAGAGCATTGCTGAAATTCCGGCTGTTCCAATTGTAATTGGAATGTCTACCCATCCTAAAAAACCGAGTGTCCAGGTTAGGCCAAAAAGAAGAGGAAGCATTACTACAATGGATTTTGAAAGGGATTTTTCTATTATAATAATTAAAATGAAAATTAAGATAGCTGCTATGATTAGTGTAAATATTGCGTCGCTAATAAGAAAGTTAAACATAACTGCTATTAGGGCCGGTGTTCCTGTAACTGTTGTTTTTATTCCTGCTGGTTTTTCTGAATTTAAAACAGTGTCCTCAATTTGAGAGTTAAGTTGCCTTATCTTCTCTTCATTAGCTCCGACTTCTGATTGTATAAATAAGATTGTCCAGTCTTTTCCCTCTCCGATAAAATTTTCTGATTGAGGGATTTGTGATAAAATTTGTTTTGATTCTTCTAAGCTTGAAGGAGAGGCGGGATAAAAATCAGAGATAGAATTTACTTGGGTAATTAGTTGGTTTTCTCGGAGATTTGATTTCAGTGTTGATAGGAAATTTATGACTTTTGGATCTCTTATATCGTCTATTTGTTTTCCTATATCTGAAGGTTCTAACTCAATTAAAATTAGTGTGCTCTCTTGATCTGAAAAATAACTATTTATTCTGTTATTTAATTGGATTATCTCTAGATTTTGTGGATTCATCTCATCTAAATCTGATTGAAAATATATCTTTGTTATACCTATCCCAGAAAAGACGGTTAATATGATGATTAGGGCGGTAGCTATGTAAAGATGGTTTGTTACAAAACCTCCGAGGCTTTCAAGTATTTTCTTTAGTGTGTTTATCATCTTGTTATTCACCCCTAGAATTCTTATTTATAAAAAGGGAATTTTATTTTTAAAGTTATTTAAAATGATTAAATATATACTAAAATATATGCTATGGAAAATATATTTTATAAAATATATACTAAAATTCAATCTTTTTTGTCTTCTGAAACTTCATTAATTTCCGACTCTGCTTTTTCTAAGTTAAATGAAGCTTGTTTAAGTTTTTCTGCTTTATCTCCTTCTTCATTCATTCCTTGTTTTTCTACAATTTCTTCTGCAAGTTTAACATGCTCTTCTGCTAATTCAAGTTCTTCATTCTCCATTTAAAAATTCACCTCTGGTGCTGCTTTTTCTTCTTCAGGAATTTCGAGATATTTTTTCTTGCCAAAGTTATACATTGATGCAAACCATTTTCCAGGGATGGTTTGATTTAATATATTATATTGCATTATTGAGTCGTTGTAATATTGTCTTGCATATGCAATTTTGTCTTCAATAGCAGATAATTCTTGTTGAAGATGTAAGAAATTTTCATTTGCCTTTAATTCAGGGTATCCTTCAGCAACTGCAAAAACATCCTTTAGGGCTGATTGAAGTCTTGCTCCTGCTTTTGCTTTTTTCTCTGTAGATTTGGCCCTTACTAAGGAAGCTCTTGCTTTGGTAACTTCTGAAATAATTTTTTTCTCGTGTTTCATATAACCTTTTACACTTTTTAGAAGATTTGGAACAAGATCTGCTCTTTTTTTAAGTTGAACATTAATTTGGGCTAGAGAATTTTCAATTCTTGTTAATAATCTTACAAATTTATTATAGTAGCCAAAAAATAACAGAGCTACTAAAAATACAATTGCGATTAAAATATATAGCCATATCATAATTTTATTAGTTATCTTGAATTTATAAAGTTTAGCAAAATTTAAAAGCAGTTAAAATATTTGATTATATGAAAAGAAAAGAAAAGGTATTGATTTTACTTGTTTTGGTGTTTTTAGTTTTAGCTACATTACTGATTGCATCTGGAGCAATTAGTATTATTACTGGGCACGCTATTAAGGAAACATCCTTGATTAGTTGTTTGAATGAAAAAGGCGTTGAGCTATATTATCGTCCTGGATGTCCTGCTTGTCAAACGCAAAAAAAGATTTTAGGAAATTCTTTTGAAGAGATTAATTCGTTCAATTGTGATGTTGATTCTGAGGCATGTAGGGCCGTTGAAATTAAGTATATTCCTACCTGGAGGTTAAATGGTGCGAATGATGCAGGTGTTAAAACTTTAGAGCAATTAAAAGAATTTGCATCTTGCTAAAAGGAGGTAAAATGAGTGTTAAAGTTGATAAGGATACGTGTATTGGATGTGGTTCTTGTGTTTCAATTTGTGATAAAACCTTTGAGATGAAAGACGGAAAAGCACATGTTAAAGCACAGCCCGAGGAAGTGACTTGTGAAAAAGAAGCTGAATCTGCATGTCCTGTTCATGCGATATCTATTTCTTAGAAAGATTTATAAGGTTGGTTAACTATTGTTAACTATGTACTTATTGCCACAAGAAGTAGAAGTTTGGTATATTATCCCTGCTGTTAGAAAGGAGTTTGCCAGACTTTTAGTTAAGGAACATGGGATGACCTATGAGAAAGCAGGAAATATTTTGGGAATTAGCAAGGCTGCTGTTTCTCAATATTTAGCCAATAAGAGGGCTACAAAAGTTAAATTAGATGAAAAGGTTAAGAATAAGATTAAGAGAGCTACTAAAAGAATCATAAAGGAGCCAAGGGAGATTATCTCTGAGTTTCAAGAAATTTTGAAGTTTATGAAAAAAACAAAATGTTCTTGTGAAATCTGTAAAAAATATAATAAGGGGGTTTTGGATTATTGTAATTGTAAGCCAAAATATTCATGAAATTTTATTTAGACGACGCTGCAACGACAAAAGTAGATAAAAAAATTTTTGAAAAGATGACACCCTATTTTTTAGAAGATTATGCAAATCCTTCTTCTAATTATGTTTTGGGACAAAGGGTCAGAAAGGTTGTTGAAGATTCTAGAAAGAAGATTGCTAAAAAAATAAATGCTAAACCTTTTGAGATTATTTTTACCTCTGGAGGGAGTGAATCTAATAATTTTGCTATCAAGGGATTGGCATTAGCAAACCCTAACAAAAAACATATTTTAGTTTCTTCAATAGAGCATGAGTGCACAATGCAAGTTTGCAAATTTTTATCTAAAAAGGGGTATGAAATTGATTACATTGAGGTTAATGAAGAAGGGATTGTTGACTTAAGGGATTTAGAAAAAAAGATTAGAAAGAACACCCTTTTGGTTTCTGTAATGCACATTAATAATGAAATAGGGACAATTCAGCCTATTGAAAAGATTTCCAAGATTTGTAAAAAGAAAAAGGTTTATTTTCATAGTGATTCTGTTCAGTCTTTTTGTAAGGAAGATATAGATGTTGAAAAATTGGGCGTGGATTTATTATCGGCTTCAGGACATAAAGCTAATGGCCCTAAGGGGATTGGGTTTTTATATATTAAAGAGGGTTTGAATATTTCCCCTATAATTCATGGTGGTGGCCAGGAGTTTGGACTAAGAGGGGGGACTGAAAATGTTCCCGGTATCATAGGGTTGGCAGAAGCTAGTTCCTTAAAAAGGAAAAAAAGTAAGGCTATTAGAGACTTTATGATTAAAGAACTAAAAAAGATTAGAAAGAGCAAGATTAATGGTTCTTTAAAAAATAGGATTTACAATAATATCAGTATTTCGTTTTATGGAGTGGAGGGTGAGGCTTTGCAAATGCTATTAGCTAAAGAAGGAATTTATGTTTCTACGGGTTCTGCTTGTTCTTCTAATAAACTAGAAAAGAGCCATGTCCTTGATGCGTTAGGCGTGGGAGATTTTTATATTAATGGAACTATAAGAATTATTACAGATAGTTTGAATAAAAAACAGGCAAAAAAAGTTGTTGATATGATTAAACAAAAGGTTGAAATACTTAGGAATATTAGTCCTTATACTTAGATTTCAGGCTGGGGATTAAAAATTTCTAGAGCTGAGATTTTAAAAACAGGAGAAATAAAATGACAGATAAATATGATGAATTCGGCTGTGCTTTTAAGAATGAAGCAGAGTGTGAAGAAGAACTTAATGAAGAAGGTTTAGACCTTGATGAAGTTGAGGAAAAGCATTTTGATAAAGATGAATAAGATAAAAAAAGAAATGACTTTTGGCGAATTGTTAGCTGAGTCTCCAGAGATGGCTGAGAAATTGGCTGAAAAAGGGCTTTTTTGTGGCGGATGCCCAATGGCTCAAATGGAGACAATTGAACAAGGTGCAAGAGCTCATGGGATTGATGTTGATTCTTTAATCAAAGAGTTAGAAAATGAGAGTAATTGAATTTTTAAAAGATCAGCATCGGGATATTGAAAGAGAATTGATTGAGTTAGAAGAAATTTCTAGAGCTGAGGAGATTAATTATCCTAATTTAATTCATGTTTTTAAAAATCTCACAGAGTTGTGGGACAAACATGAATTATTAGAAGAAGATGTCTTTAAGGTTTTTGAAAAAGAAAAGATTAAGATTCCTGTTGAAAAGATGATGTTTGATCATTCTGAATTAAGGTCTCATAAAGAAGGGTTAAAGGAAGCAATAAGGTCTGGGAGTGAGACTAAACTAAAGGAATCTTTGGATAATAATGTTAGAGAGATTATTGATAAATTGAGAAAGCATATAAGTTATGAAGACGAGATTCTTTATACCCTTGCTGAAGAGGAATTTACAGAAGAAGAAATTAAAAAACTTAATGAAATATGATGAATTATAATAAAAAAGTTTTAGATCATTTTGAAAATCCCAGAAATATGGGAGAAATAGAAAATGCTGATTCAGTAGCAATGATTGGAAATCCTCAGTGTGGAGATATTATGAAGATTTATCTTAAAATTAGAGAGGAAAAGGGAAAGAAATTTATTAAAGATATTAAGTTTAAAACAATGGGTTGTGCTGCTGCGATTGCTTCTTCTTCAATGTTGACGGAGTTGGCGAAGGGAAAAAGTTTGGAAGATGCTAAAAAGATTACAAATAAGGATGTTGCAATTGCCTTAGGAGAGTTGCCTCCGATAAAGGTGCATTGTTCGAATCTTGCTGCTGATGCCTTGGGGAAGGCGATTGAGGAGTTTGAAGGCAAATAAATATAAATACTAGTGGTACTTTTTTGTTCTATGGCAGATAAAAAGGAAAAGAATTTTATGGATTATTTGAAAAAAATTTCTCCAGGAAATCCATTAAGAACAGTTATTGATGATTTGATTAGAGCTGGACTTGGGGCATTGATTGTTTTTGATTCTGATGAAATACAGGAGATTATCGAGGGAGGTTTTAGAGTTAATTGTAGGTTTACACCACAGAGATTATTTGAATTATGTAAAATGGATGGAGGGATTGTTGTTTCTCAGGATTTAAAGAGAATCTTATATGCTAATGTTCTTTTAATACCTGATCCCACAATAACCAGTAATGAAACTGGGACAAGACATAAGTCTGCTGAAAGAACTGCAAAGCAAGCAAACACTTTTGTAATTTGTGTTTCTGAAAGAAGAAAGAAAACGTCATTATATTATGGTGCAAATAGATATATTTTAAAAAAATCTGAAGAGATTTTAAGAGAGGTCAGTAGTAATATTCAGATTTTAGAAAAACAAAGAGAAATCTTTAATGAGTTGATAAATAATCTTAATGTTTTAGAAATGTCTGAAATGGTTTCTGCGATTGATGTTTGTAAGGTCATTCAAAGAGCAGAGATTATTCATAGAATTTCTGATGCAATAAAAAAGAGTTTTACAGAATTGGGAAGTGAAGGAAATATTATGCACATAAGATATAAGGAATTAATTAAAGGAGTAGAAAAAACAGAAGACAAGATTTTAAGAGATTATTCTAGTTTTAAGCTTAAAAAAGCAAGAACATTGTTGTCGCACCTATCTTTTGATGGATTGTTAGATTTTGAGGCATTATCCAGATTGATTTTAGAAAAGAGCATGGATGAAAATATGATTCCCAAGGGCTATAGATTTTTGTCTCACCTCAGCCTTAATGAAAAAGAAGTTTCAATTGTTGTTAAAAGTATTGATAATATAACTAAAATTTGGGATGTTAAACAAAGCTCGCTTGAACCTATCTTGAAGGACAAAGCTAACAAAATAAAAGAAGAAGCAGAAAATCTAAAAGAACAAGTTTTAACAGGAAAGGTTATTTACTAGAATGCTAACCTCTTTAGAACTTAAAAAAATCAGAGAAAGATTAGAATTTGCACAGAATCCTTTATTTTTTTTTGATAATGATGTTGATGGATTATGTAGTTTTTTAATTTTGCAAAGAGCTTTGGAAAGAGGAAAAGGGGTTGCAATTAAATCATTTCCAGAATTAGATAGGAGTTATGCAAGAAAAGTCAGAGAATTAAATCCTGATGTGGTATTTATTTTAGATAAACCAAGGATTAGCGAGGAATTTGTTAATGAAGTATTAGAATTAAATGTTCCAATAATTTGGATTGATCATCATGATGTCCAGGTTTCTGAAAATATTTTGAAAAAAGTTGAATATTATAATTCGGCCCCGGAATCTGAACCTGTTACTGCGATTGCTTATGAGATTTTTAAAAATAAAAAAGATAGGTGGATTGCAATGATTGGGTGCATAGGTGATGTTTATATGCCTTCTTTTGCTAGGGAATTTGGAAGGGAAAACCCTGAATTATTTGATTATAAAATTAATGCTTTTGATGCACTATATCTTACTAGAATTGGCGAAGCTATTAAATTATTGAATTTTGGTTTAAAAGATTCTACGACTAATGTAGTTAGGTTGATGAAATTGATGATGAAGGCTAATTCAATCTATGATATTTTTGAAGAAAATTCTAGAACAAGACATTTGCATAAAAAAGCTAAATTTCTGAATAGTATTTATAATAAATTAATGGATAAGGCTGAGTGTCAAATTGATGAAAAAGCAGATTTATTATTTTTTGTTTATGGAGGGGAAGTTTCTATGAGTTCAGAGGTTTCAAATGGGCTTTTATTTAATCATCCAAAAAAATTAATTATTGTGGCTTACAAAAGACCAGATAAAATCAATTTATCAGTCAGGGGTGAAAAGGCAAGAGAAGTCTTAGTAGATGTTTTAGAAGGGATTGAAGGTGCAAGTGGAGGGGGGCATGAAAAAGCCTGTGGGGCAGTTATACCTTCAGAATATTGGGAAAAATTCAAAGAAAAATTTAAGGCTATTGCAAGAGGAAAAAGATAGGTTTCATATTTTTGTAATTATTATTTTATAGTTTCTTTATTTTGAAACCGTATTCTGTGTTTACGAAATGTTTATAAATTAGGTTTAAGAGTTTTTATTATGAAATTAAGAGACATCACTATAGGAATTGGAGGTTTATCTTTTATTGGCCTAGTGATTTCTATTTCTTTATTGATTGGAAACCATCTCAAACCAGCTACATGTGGTTGTCCAAAGGTAATCTCTCAAAATTTTATCTTGTTATTTATAATTTTAGCTGTTGTTTTTGTAGGGTCGTTATTATATTATTTATTTTCTTTTAGGATTGAATTAAAAAATAAGGTTATTGGAAAAAACATAGAAATATTTTATTCTATCTTGGATAATGAGGAAAAAAAGGTTTTAGAAATGCTTATTAAAAATAAAGGGAAGGTTGCACAATCTATGATTGCACACAAATTTGGAAAAATTAAAGCGCATAGGATTTTGAAAAAATTAAAGGAAAAAAAGATTATTGAGATTAAAAAAGAAGGGAAGTCAAATATTATAAAACTGAATAAGGAATTGTTGGGGGAGCTAAAATGAAGAGATTTTTTGGTTTATTTGTATTAATAGTGTTTTTGCTTTCTTTTGTCGTTGCTTCAGATAATGTAACTGTTTATTATTTTTATTCGTCTGGGTGTAGTCATTGTGCTAATGTTGCGTCTTCTGGAGTTTTAGAAGATGTTAATTCTATGGATAAAGTAGAGGTTACAAAATATAATGTTTTATCAGAAGGCAGGGATAAGTTTTTCGAATTTACAGATAGATTTAATCTTTCTCGTGGAGTGCCCTTGGCTGTAATTGAAAAAGATGGAAATTTTTCTTATCTTCGTGGAGATTCTCCGATTATTAATAGTCTAGGAAATGCTGTAAGGGGAGAAGGAGTTGATGAAGGAGAAGAAGGATTTTTTTCAGAAATTTCAAGTTATTTAGGCAAAAAGTTTGAAGAGAATTTTAATTCTGAAACTGGAAGGTTGAGTTTTGTCGGCTTGTTGATTTTAATTTTAGCAGCATTAGTGGATTCTATTAATCCTTGTGCTTTTGGTGTTTTGATTTTTTTAATGATTTGTTTATTAAATTTAGGTTCTTCTAAAAGGGCATTGAGATATGGTTTGATTTATACTTTTGTTGTTTTTCTTGTTTATTTTATTGCAGGTTTTGGAGTTTTTCATGCACTTCAATCTTTTAGTTCGATTACAAAATTAGTTTATGTTTTGTCTGGGATTTTGGTTTTAGGTCTTGGTTTGTGGCAATTCAAGGATGTGTTTTTCCCACATATTGGGCCGACGCTGCAGATTTCTCCAAAAGCAAAGCCATTAATTGAAAAGATTATTCAGATGGGGACTTTGCCTGCGATGATTTTGCTGGGTATTGTAGTTTCATTATTTGAATTGCCTTGCACAGGAGGAGTTTATTTAGCGATTATCACCTTGTTATCAAAATCAGGGGCTTTTCCTGTTTTATATTTATTAATTTATAATTTAATTTTTATTTTGCCTTTAATTATATTGACGTCATTGATTTACAAGGGAACTGATGCACATATTTTGCAGAAATGGACACAAAAAGAAAGAAAATGGATGAAATTTGCAGCAGGAATTGTATTAATAGCATTAGGCTTATATATTTTGATTTTTTAGTATAAACATGGGAATTATAAAAAAGATATTTGGAAAGACATTGTATTACCCTGGATGTTTGACAAAAGGGGTTTTAGAGAAAGAGTTTGAAAATTATAAATGGATTTTTAATAAACTAGGAGTGGATTTTATTATGATTCCTGAAGAGGTTTGTTGTGGTTTGCCTGTTTTAAATGCTGGACATAAAAAAGAGGCAAGAGAATTAGCCAAAAAGAATCTTGAATTGTTTGAATCTAAGAATGTGAAAAAAATTGTTACGAGTTGTCCTTCTTGCTACCATATGTTTAAAGAGGTTTACCCGTCTATTTCTATTGAATGGAAGAACTCAGATATCGAGGTTGAACATGCTACAGTGACTATTTTAAATGCATTGAAGAATAAGAATGGTTTGATTAAGAAGGCGAGGAGGAAGGGGGCGGAAGAAGTTAGTTATCATGATCCATGCCATCTTGGAAGGTATTCTAATATTTATGACGAACCTAGGGAAGTCATCGGACTGTTAGGTGGAAAGATTATTGAGATGAAGAAGAATAAAGAAGATGCTTTTTGTTGTGGGGGAGGAGGAGGAGTTAGGGCAAATTTTCCTGAGTTGGCTAAGAAGATTGCTAGTTTAAAGTCAGATTATGCAAAAGGAGATAAGATTATTTCTCCTTGTGGTTTGTGTTTTAAAAATATTGAATCTGCTACAGAAAAATCAGAAGAGTTTTCATCTTTTGTTAGGAGGAGGTTGGAATGAAAGGTATTTTGGAGGAGATAAAGAAGATTGAAGATAAAGAAAATGTTAAGGTTGTGTTTTTAATAGAAAGTGGCAGTCGTGCTTGGGGATGGGAGAGCAAGGATAGTGATTTTGATGTTAGAGGGGTATTTATTCAGGATTATGAAAAATTTGAAGAAGAAGAAAAACAAATTAATGTTGTTTCAGGAGATTTAGATATTGAATTGTGGGATTTGAAAAAGTTTTTTAGACTAATGATTAAGAGCAATCCTTCTGTTTGGGAGTGGTTAAGTAGTGATGTTATTTATAAGGGAAATAAAATTTTTAATGAGTTGAAAGAAATTTTTGAAAAGGATTTTAATAAGGAAAAAATGCAAAAGCATTATTTATCTATGGCAAGACAGAATTTTGAAAAATATATTAATAAAATTGGAGAGAAAGCTAACTTGAAAAAATATGTTTATGTTTTAAGGAGCATTGCATATGTTAAATTTATTGAGGAGAAAAGATTGCCTCCTCCGAAACATTATAAGAAAATTATTTCTTACCTTCCAAAAGAAATAAAGGAATTTTTTGAAAAAATAGTTGAGGATAAAAAAGAATCAGAGAGTTTGGAAGGCAAGAGAAACAAGGAAGTTGAAAATTATGTTATTTCTTTTTGGGATAAAAAAATAAAAAAAGAGAAAGATAAATTTGATATTGAAAAATTAGAAATAAAATTTAAGGAAATTTTAAAATGAAATCAAAGAAAAAATTAAATTCAGTTTATGAAGTCGATGCCTCTTGTGTAAGGGGAAATGCAAAAGAAGTTGTTTTTCCTAAATCAGTGGAAGATGTTAAAAAAGCAGTTAAGAAATATAATCAAATAGTTATGCGAGGAGGAGGGAGTGGTTTAGCTGGGGGATGCGTCCCATTAAATGGGCAGGATGTAGTTTTAGATTTGTCTAAGTTAACAAAGATTGAAAATTTTGATGAAGATAAAAAAACTATTGAAGTTGAGGCAGGAGTTATTTTAGATGATTTGAATAGTTATTTAGAACAAGAAAAAATTGAGTTTCCTGTTAATCCTTCTTCTCATGGGATTGCGACTACTGGGGGTTTGATTGCTTGTAATGCTGTTGGGTCTAGGGCTGTGAAGTATGGAGATACAAAGAAGTGGATTAAGTGGATTGATATTGTTAATTGTAATGGGAATTTAGAAAGAAAAGGAATTACAGAGATTAGTGACTATTCGGGAATGGAAGGAACAACAGGAGTTATTGTAAAAGCTTGCTTAAAACTTTGTAACAAAAAAATCAGAACAGCTAATATTTTGGATTTTGATAATCTGGATGAATTAAAAAAGATTGTTAAAACATTAAAAAAAGAGAGTGATGTGAGCATGATTGAATTTTTTGGTAGACAGATTGCAGAGATGTTAGATTTAGAAAATAAATATTATCTTCTTGTAGAATATGAATCTGATAAAGGGGCGATGGAGGGTGATGAATATGGACGCTTTTTGAAATTAAGAGATTCTGTTTATCCGATGTTAGCTAAGAGGGGGTTTTTTAGAATCGAGGATCCGAAGGTAATTGTTGATAAGGTTGATGAGTTGATTAATTTTTTAGAGTCTAAAGATATTCCTGTATTTGGCCATTTAGGGGTGGGTATTTTGCACCCTTGTTTTTCTGAAGAACAGGTTGAAAAAAAGTATATTAAAGAGATGATGAAAATTGTTAAGAGAATAGGGGGGCAAATTACAGGAGAGCATGGAGTAGGGATTTTAAAAAAAGAATTTGTTGATCCAAATGATAAAAAGATTTTAGTGAATATTAAGAAAAGGTGTGACCCTAAAAATAAATTTAATGCGGGGAAAATCATATGAAAGATTTAAATAAATATTGGAGCAGTAGTTGATGGTTTCAGAACAAGAAAAAATTGAGGCAGGAAATTTAATGGAAGAGGTTAAGGAAGAGTTTGAAAAATGTATAAATTGTGGACTTTGTAAGACTAATTGTCCAGTTTTTAAAATTTTGAGAGAAGAATCTGTTTCTCCCCGTGGAAAAAGTATTTTGTTAAAAGATGAGGTTATTGATAAAGTTATTTTTAAATGTAATTTGTGTAAGTCTTGTGAAGAGAATTGTCCATTAGGGATTAAAATTTGTGAGGGAATTCTAAAAGCAAGAGAGGCAGCCGTTTTAAGAGGAAATGGGTTGAAAGAAAATAAAGAGATGATTGAAAATATAAAAAAGAAAGGGAACCCTTTTGGTGATAAAAAAGATTCTGAGAAATTATATTGTTGTTAAAAACATTTAAATATTAATGAAATTATTATTTTCTATGAATGATCAAGATATAGTTGAATTGAGTGATAAAGCAAGAGAGGCAGGCGTATGTTGGATTATTTCTGATGCACGAACTGAAAAACGGGCTAGAGAGCTTGAAGAAGGATTTACAGAAGATGTAGTTTCTTTAAGAGATGGATTTAATGAATATAAGAGAATTTGTAAAAATTATTATGGATGTTAATTCTTTTTTCTGATTAAGATATAGGTCACAATAAATAAGATTGCTGCTGCAAAAAGCCAGTTATTTGAAGGAGCTTGTGAAAAAAGTAAAACTGATTTTGATGCATTGATTTGGTATTGTAGTGGAAGAATTTTTACAACCCATTGAATTATTCTTGGTAAACTTTGGAGAGGGAAGAATAGTCCTGAAACAAGCATTAGTGGGAAAGATACAATTAAGGAGAATAAGACAGCCATTCCTTCATTTTCTGAAATCATACCAATAATAAATCCAAGAAGGGCATCTATAATTCCAATGTAAAATATTAATTTAATTGTATTTAAGATGTTAATTGGATAGCTGGCGCCATATAAATTAAATAATGCAAACATGATTAAAAACTGAAAAGCTACAAGAATTACAAAGAATAAGATTTTTGCAAAAAGATAAATAATCGGGGATGTTGAAGATTTTACCCTAGTTATGAAATTAGTTTTTCTATCATAAATTATTGAAGAAGAGGCTAACATTAAGACGATGAATAATGCAAGAACAGGGAAGACAAATGCGAGAGAAGCTGATTTAACAGAGTTTTCATAAACCCCTTGTTTATCGGTCCAAATTGGGTTTGTTAAAAATTCTGTATCCATGTTCTCTATTTTTTCTAATTCTGAATCTGCTTCTGCAATTTTTTTATTTAAATTATTAGAATATCCAAATACAATATCAAGTCCTTGACGGGCATTTTTGACTCTTGATTTTAATTCTTGGTTTAGCTTGCCTATCAATTGTTTTTCATAAGGTTCTAATTCGGAGTCTATTTTCCAGGAAACTAGATTAGAAAATGCTATGTCTGTGTTATCATAATAAACTACAATTTTTGATTGATCGAGATGTTCTATGTTCGCCTGGAAGCCTCTTCCAATTTCAAAACCTAAATCTATTTCTCCTTTTTTTATTTTTTTAATTAAATCAGAAACACAATTTTTTGATTCGATGAGTTCTGCATCAAAATTGTTCAATCCATTTAAAATTTCTTTTGATGCTTCTGAATTGTCAAAGTCGCATACTCCTGCTTTTATTTGATAGTCGGAGGGGTTTAATGCTAAAAGGAAGATTAATGAGACTAGTATTGGGAGTAAAATAAATATTGACAAATATTTTTTTCTTTTGTATAATAGTGTAAAATCTTTTTTTATGTAACTATAAAATTTTCTTATTGGGGAGAGTATCTTTTGTTTCATTTATCCTCCTAAAAAGACTTCGTCGAGATTTGGTTCCCTGTAACTTAACTCTCTGAAATCTAGATTTAATTTTTTGAGTTTAGACAGAAGTGTTTCTTTTTTATTATCTGTTTGAAATGCAAACATGATATATTTATTATATGAGTCTAATATTTTTATGTCTTTATAATTGCAGAATTTTTTTAGTTCTTGGAGTTTTTTATTTGACAAAGAAGAAAATTTTGTTTCCAAAATATAATTTGTTTTTAATTTTGTTTTTAGTTTTTCTAGATTTCCATTGAAGAATATCTTGCCATTTTTTAAAATTATTAGTCTTGAAACCCTTTCTTGAATTTCTGTTAAAAGATGTGAAGTGAGAACTATGGCCTTTTTTCTTGACTTCATTGATTCGATGAAGTGCCAAAGAATTCTTCTGTTTTTAAAATCTAGTCCTACGAAGGGTTCGTCTAGAACTATAATTTTTGGATCATGCAATAATGAAAGAATTATATTAAATCTTACTTTTTCTCCTCCGGAAAGTTGGCTTGGAAATAATTTTAGATCTTTTTCTAATTTTAATAGGCTCATTAATTCTGCTGCTTTTTCTAAAGATTTTTTTTCTGATGTTCCATAATTTAGTCCAATAATTTTTATATTATCTTCAAGAGATAAATCAGGGATAAATGCTGTTTCTTGCGGGATAAAACCGAGTGTGTGTTGTTTGAAGAATTTTTTACTTCCGAAGATTTTTATTTTTCCAGAATAACCAAAAGAGATTATTCCTGCAAGAATTTTTAAAAATGTAGATTTGCCTGAACCTGATTTTCCAATGATTGCGACTATTTCGCCTTGTTTTAAGTCTAGAGATATATCTTTTAGGACTTGTTTTTCTGAATAAGAAAATGCTACTTTTTTTGTTGAAATTGCAGGTTTTTTAGAAAACCACCTCTTGAATAGTTTCATATTTTTATAAGGTAATTGGCTTTTATAAGCTTTTCAGACAGAGTTATAAAGGTAGAAATTTTCTAATAGTATGGAAAAACAGAAGTTAAAGGTACCAGAGATTGCGTGGAAGGTTATTCAGGAATCTGATGTTGTTTTAGAAATCTTAGATGCTCGTTTTGTTAAAGAGACTGATGCAGAAATTAGCGATAGGGTTGATAAGCCAATTATTTATGTTTTGAATAAGGCTGATTTGGTTGATGAGGGTAAGGTAAAAGATAGTTTTAGTTTGAAAAATTATGTTTTTGTTTCTTGTAAAAATAGATATGGTTCTAGGAAGTTGAGGGGGATGATTAGGAAGACTGTGAGGGATTTGGGCTTAAAGAGGAAGGCAGTTATTGGAGTTATTGGATATCCTAATGTTGGGAAGAGTTCTTTGATTAATTTTTTGACTGGGAAGAGTTCTGCTAAGACAGGGGCTTCGGCTGGTTTTACTAAGGGGTTGCAGAAGATTCGGTTGAGTTCAGATATTGTTTTATTAGACTCTCCTGGAGTGATTCCTGAACAAAAGTATTCTGCTCGGAAAGAGGCTCAGGCAAGGCAGGCTAAGATTGGGGCTAGGACAAATGAGAAGATTAGGGATCCAGAGTATGTTGTTTATGAGTTGTTTGAAGATTATGGAGAGAGTATGAAAAAACATTATAATGTTGAGGATGATGATTTTGAGGATTTTTTGGATGCTTTGGCTAGGAAGAAGAGACTGCTTGTGAAGGGTGGGAAGGCAGATGTTGATAGGGTTTGTCGAAGGATAATTGATGATTGGCAGAAAGGTGTTATTAAGGTTGGTTGAATTCTTTTGTGGGAAGGAGTAAAGATAGGAAATATAAAAACTCCTGAAATGGGGGTTGTGTGATTTTGAAATAATGTTTTTTGCGGAAGATGAATTAGAGAGATGCGCGTTTTTTGTTTCTTTTTTTAAGAAAGAAGTCGTCCATAAGGGGCGAAATTTCAGGTAACCGAAGGATTTTTAAAGTTTAGACATATAATAATATTAATAACTGTCCCGTGTGGTTCGCCACATTGGGACTACTTTTTATTTAATGCTTTTCTTAAATTAATTGAACCATCACAACAGTTTCTTAATTGATATGAAGAACTTTTTGGAAAGAAAGCATTAATCACTTTTTTACCATTCTTTCGAACAAGGTTTATCGCTGGAATAAAATCAGCATCACCAGAAACAATTATTGCAACATCATATAAATCTTCATAAGAACATTTTATTAAATCTGTTGCTAAATAAACATCATCTCCTTTTATTGCAAAATCAACAGAGCCATCAGGCAACACAACTTTTCTAAGGTTACATAAAACAACATGAAAGTTTGGAATTTTCTTGATTTTGTCTAAAAATCTTTTATGTTCTTTATATTTTTCTTCATTTATCGATTTATCTAAAAGAGCAGTATAATAAAAAACATCTACAACTTTCCTTTTTGTTTCAACTCTCTTTATCACATCTTCAATTTTTATCTTTATGTCAAATCTTTTTAGATTGTGGTAAAGATTACTTCCATCGATGAAAATAGCAACCCTTTGATTATTCATAGAATTATAGAGAAAGAGAAGTTTTAAGATTTGTGTTTAGTTCCCGTTAAATTAATAAGTAAGTTTTCAGTAACAAAATTATGGGAAGTAATCGTGGATTAAAGGAAGTTATTGAAGAATTTCCTTATGCAAGTAAGGAAAAGATGTGTGATATTTTTATTAGATTACAAAAAAATAATAATGAATTAATCAAGGAAATAGATCTGGTTGTTCGGGAGCTTGAAAAAATATATAGAAAAAATCCAACCTTAGAAATTAAAGAAATGGAATTGAAGGGAAAGGTTGCAAAAATATGTATGAAATTAATCGAAGAAACATCGAGAGATAAAGATTCCATAAAAAATATTTCCTATTTAATAGGGGGGATTTTTACTTGGTATAATTTTGGAGACAAATTAGAAGAGGCTATAGGCCTAGCTATAGATATAGGGAGAGAGGGAGATCATCTTTCTCTAGTAGATATTTTAAATAAAAGGGATAAAATAAAGAGAATACTTTATCAATATCTTAAAAAATAAGGCCTATTTTTCCTATTAGCAATCCAATTAAAATTCTTTTTGGCTCAATAAAAGAAATTTTTCTTCTAAAAATCAAAGATTTTTAGCTATCTAATTTTTCGAAAAGAAAAATTGTGTGCGCTTCTTTGTTTCTTTTTTCTAAAAGAAAATTGATTTGATCATTAATGCTAAAATAATAATTCCTATTAGAATTCCAATGCCATTAAGAAATCTAAAAAATTCTTCATTTCCTTTTTTATCGATTTCTTCCTTGTGTTTTTTATAATGTTCAATTTGCTTCTTTTCTTTTTCAGAAACTTCCTCATCATAAATGCCCTCCCCTTTTTTGAAGGCTTTCCTCATCTTAACAAAGTAAAAGATAATAGAAACAACAAAACCCCCTATTCCCAATAAAAAAGCCAAAATCGTGAAGATAATCCAGACCCACTCTTTTCTTTTTGCTTCGTGGTAAATCATCCCCCAAGTAATAATTCCCAAAGAGATTAGTAATACAAAAGTAGGAATTATCCAAATCAATAAGATTATATCACTTTCATAATCCAAAAGAAAAATACCTAAGAAAAATAAAACCAAAGATATACTTAAAACATAAAACCAAGTGTCATAAAACTTTAATTTTTTTAGACTTTCTTCCTTGTTTCCCATCTTAGTTAAAATTTCCAATTCCCAAATCAAGTCCAAAAGGATTAGACGATTTTTCAGAAGAAGATTCAATTTTTGAATCTGACTTATTTATTAATTTAATTCTAAATTGTTGCAGACCCAATCCACCAGAATTATTTAATTTTTTTATCAATTTGTGTTTTAAATCATTTTCAACATATTTATCCATTTTTCCAACTAAAACCACAATTACTCCTTCTTTATAATCATCCTCATAATCTTCTATCTGCCCTTGCAATCTATTGATTTGAGACTTTGATTTTAAATCTTTTTTTAATTCAATTCCTACTTGCTGGTTCCCCACTCCAATGTCACACAAGCTTCTACTTGCTTCTTTTTTTAGTTTAACATTTCTGTTTCCAGATAAAATATCTCCGCATTTGTTTAATTTTTCATATAAAAAATCCATCAAATCATCCCTATATTTTAATTCATTAGAATATTCTTGTTGAGGACTCCAATGATTAATTAAGTCTACGCATTCTTCAAATAAGTTTGTTCCAAACATTTTACTTCTTCCCTTGGAGCAAAAAATAAGTTACTCCAAATCCCATTAACCCGATTATTACAGACCACAAGGGACTTAATTTTAGCCCCATTAAAAAAATTAGAACTAATACTACAAAAACAATTCCGGGTAAAGTTAATTCTTGATTTTCCATTAAAATATTAAATATAGTCAAACTTTAAAAAATTATTGTTTTAGCACGCTTTTTGTTTCTTTTTTTAAGAAAGAAGATTTTTTAGGAGCTGACTTATTCATAAACATTTTTTCTATGCCCTATTTTAAGAACATTTAAAATTTTTATAGTATTATCAACATCAATAATTATTCTATATTCTCCAACTCTTAATTTGTAACCTTCTATATTTTCTAAATGTTTTAAGAAGCGAAAAGGTTCAATTTTACATTGTTGAAGTTTATTCCAAATTCTTTCCTTATTCTTTTTGTCCAATTTATTCAAAAAATCAATCGCCTTTTTATCAAATTTAAGTTCATACATCTTTTTACAGACCAAGAATTTTCTTGGCTTCTGTTTCTGTATAGAAATCTCCACTTTTAATCCTTTCTCTTGCTTCCTTTATCTCAAGGATTGTTTTTTGACTTAGTTCTGGTTGCTTTTCGCACATCTTCGCTAAATAGATAAGTTTCCTTACAAGCTCGTCATAGCTCTCGCTTTTGTATTGTTTGAAAGTATCCAGCTGTTCTTTAGTTGCATTGTTTAGTCTTATTGTTGTTTCCATATACATATGTATACAAATGTAGATTATTTAAATGTTTGTATTTAGATTTTTATGAGTTTTTTGATAAAAAAAGAAAATCACCTCTTTTCATTCCTAAAGATTATTTTTTTAATTGAACTAACTTTCTATTTCTCCCTATAAAGTTGTGCTTTAACATATCTTGGAGAAACTGATCTTGGTGAAAAAAGAAAAAAGGAGTCCAATGTGGAAGTTAGATACAAAGAATTGAAACAGGGAGCAGAATGAGGTGTTGTCGGGGATAAATTTTTTGTACAAACCTTACCCGGGAAGTTGCCTGTTGCTTTTTCAATTAATGATAAAAAAATTGCAGAAACTTTCTAAGAGGTCTTTGATTAGATCTGGAAAATCTCAAAGAAATAGAAGATTTAATAAATCTAAAACATCAAATAAAATAAGGGTTATTGCAAAAAAATCAGATATTAAAAACATACTAAACCCATATGAAATAAAGTTGAACAAAAATCAACAATTTTATCACATTTTGGAAGAAATAAAAAAGCACGATTATAGATTAAAAAAATTCTTTAACACAGATAATCTTATAAATAATGGTCTTCTTTTAGAGTTATGAAGATACTTGCATTACATTGTGATTACATAAAATATAAGGCGTTGAAAAAGGCGTTGAAAAGTATTCCTGACTTAGAGTCTAAGGAAGAGGTAGTGGTTGATGAGTGTTTAGTTGTGATGACTGCAGTTGAAAAAGAAGATGAAGGTTCTTCTAAGGTGGTTGATGAGTTAGTTTTAAATATTTTAGATTTAAAGGAAAAGACTGGGGCTGAGAAAGTTGTTTTATATCCTTATGCACATTTGTCGTCTTCGCTGTCTTCACCAGATTTTGCTCAAGAAGTTTTACAAAAAACTGAAAAGGTTTTGAATGACGAGGAGATTGAGACTTATAGGGCTCCGTTTGGTTATTATAAGCAATTTGAACTGAAGTGTAAGGGACATCCGTTGTCTGAATTGAGTAGAGAGATTGTTATTAAGGGCGAGGAAGAGAGTTATGATTCTAAGGCTTTGTTAAGACAGGTTTCTAAGGCAAAGCTTGATACTTCTAAATTAAAAGAAAATGACCATAGGATTATTGCTAAGAATCTTGATTTGTTTTCATTTCATGATGTTGCTCCTGGCATGGTTTTTTGGCATAGCAAGGGTTGGACTATTTATAGAGAGTTATTAAATTACTGGAGGGACGAGCATAAAAAGGCAGGTTATGAAGAGATTTCTACTCCGCAGATTTTGGATAAAAAATTGTGGCAGATTTCTGGGCACTGGGAGAAGTTTAGAGAGAATATGTTTTTTACTGAATATGAAAAAAGAGAGTTTGCTGTTAAACCGATGAATTGTCCTGGCGGGATGTTAGTTTTTAAGTCTAGTCCTAAAAGTTATAAGGATTTGCCTTTAAGAGTTGGGGAGATTGGGATTGTTCATAGGCAAGAACTTTCAGGAGTTTTGGCAGGTTTATTTAGGGTAATTAGAATTACTCAGGATGATGCACATATTTTTTGTAATGAAAAACAATTAGAAGATGAAATTGAAAATATTATGGATTTGATTCAAAGGATGTATAAAAAGTTTGGTTTGGAATTTGACCATCTTGAGTTATCTACAAGACCTGAGAAGAGGGTTGGAAGTGATGAGGCATGGGATAAAGCTGAAAAGGCTTTGGAAAATGTTTTGAAGAAAAAGGGTATTGATTACAAGATTAATGAGGGGGATGGAGCTTTTTATGGTCCTAAGATTGATTTTCATGCTAAGGATTCTTTGAACAGGACTTGGCAACTTTCAACAATTCAGTTAGATTTTGCAATGCCTGAAAGATTTGATTTGACTTATACTGATGAGAATAATGAGAAGAAGAGGCCGATTATGTTGCATAGAGTTGTTTATGGTTCTTTGGAAAGATTTTTAGGAATTTTGTTAGAGCACACTAATGGGAATTTGCCATTATGGTTGGCTCCAATTCAGGCAAGAGTTTTAAGTTTTGCTGATAGAAATATTGGGGCTGGGAAGAAGTTTTTAGAAAAGTTGAAAGAGAAAGGAGTTAGGGCTGATGGTGATTTTTCTTCTACGAAGATAGGAGATAAAGTTAGGACTGCTGAAATGCAGAAGATTCCTTTTATGATTACAATTGGAGATAAGGAAGAGGAGAAAGAAGTTGTTGCTGTTAGAGAGAAAGGTTCTAAGGGATTGAAAGAGGAGAGAGGAGATGATTTTATTGATAGAATTGTTAAGGATGTGAAGGAGAGAAAATGATAGGAGAGGATAGAATTGTTCGTTTGAGGAATTTAGCTTATTGTGTCAAGCATTATGATTCTGATAGTTTTGCAAAAAGAGTTAATAAAGTTAGTGAAGAAGTTATTCAGGAAGTTATAGATGGAAAAAGAGATTTAGATAAAAACCTTATTGCACTTTATACTAGTCTAGCTGAAAAGGTTGAAGGCCATGTTCATTATGCTGTTCTTGAAAGAAAGAATTGGTTGAATGCTAAAATGGCTGGATGTTGATTTGAGAGGGATTTCCAAGCCTTTATTTTATTTCATAAAATAAAAACAATGTAAATTTT
>CAYOTW010000005.1:0-29475 GCA_964407005.1 Candidatus Woesearchaeota archaeon
ATCCCCGTGGGAAACTCGTAGAGTGAGATTCTCCAAGAATGGGGCAGAAGAGAATCGAACTCTCGACACCATGGTCTTCAGCCATGCGCTCTCCCACTGAGCTACTGCCCCGTCAAAGAAGATAGAAAAAAGTGTTTTTAAAGTTTGTTAAAAAAGATGAGTGGGAAATAGGCCGCTTTCTGTCAGACTTCGTAATTCCCAAGGGGACAGCCTTACGGCCTCGAACAGTCTGTGCTAACATCTGACTAAGCCTCATCAAGAGTTTCATCAATCAGGTTGCTCGTTCCATCGTAACTTAATACGCTCGTCTCTATAACATTGCCATGCCTCACGACATCTGACTCACGTCAGTAATTCCTAAGTCTTAGCAAAATTAATCACTAAGAGATGTGCGGACCTTCCTCAGCATTCAGAATCATTTTACATTCCTGCTCATTTAAGAGCGAACACCGGAGTTAGCTATCCCACTCAAATATAATAATGATTTTCTGTATTTAAGGGTTTTGATTTGAAAAATAGAGCTCCAGCTAAGTTATAAATTTTAAAAAAATTAAATTAATGAAAGAACAACATAAGATAGGAAAATAAATAAGGCTTTTAGTAGTTGCATGCTGAATTTCTCGCCGAAGCTCGAAACTTACACATCAACTCTATCAACGTCTTCTTTTTAGACGGCCTTCGTTGTCTCGTCTTGCGGATGGCTTCGTGCTTAGATGCTTTCAGCACTTATCCATCAGAGCGTAGCTGCTCGGCCTGCTCATAACAACCGATACACCAGAGGCTCCGAACCCCCGTTCCTCTCGTACTAGAGGATCCTTCCACTCAGACAACAACACTTCTAGTAGATATCATACAAACTGTCTCACGACGTTCTTAACCCAGCTAACGATCCCTTTTAATGCGTGAACTCCGACACCCTTGGTCGCTTGTGCACGACCAGGATAGGAAGAGCCGACAGCGATGTACCAAACCGCGCCGTCAATGTGAACTATCAGGCGCGACAAGCCTGTTATCCTTGAAGTACCTTTTCTGTCATCCACGGGCCCCATTAAAAGGCCACGTGGGTTCGTTAGGCCCAGCTTTCACTCCTGCTTTCCTTGCTGTTCAGAAAACAGTCAGACAAACTTTTGCCCTTACACTCTACTCCAGATTTCCGACCTGGATGAGTTTGTCTTTGGGCCCCACAGATATCTTTTCTGCGGGGTGCCGCCCCAGCCAAACTGCCCGCCTGCTAATGTCCTAAAAAAAGTTAGTGACCCCAATATGGGTGGGTAGTGTTACATTGTCGCTCCGGTATGGCCTAAACCATACCATCGACGCTCCTACCTACGCTGGGCACTCATAATAGAATCACAATAGCAGGTTGCAGTAAAGGTTTACAAGGTCTACGCTTCCCACTAGAAGACACCGGTCTTTTCACCGGTCAATGTGTTCAGAAGGTCCTGGTTAGGGACAGCGACAACATCGTTAAGCCTTTCATGCACGTCGCCATTCAGACGACAAGGCATTACGCTCAATAATGTTATTTAGAGATTTTTTCAATCAATATCTCAATTCTTCATATCGCTATGAAGGTCGGACTATATCTTTACCTAAGACAACCTACGTATTTCGTAGAAATCTTTGGCATCGAGCATATAGTCTCTGAGGATTCTAGAATTAAATTAATTCTAGTCTTTCCTGCTGATTGTCCGCAACGTTAGAAATAAATTTCTGAACGCCCCAAAATCTTTTGATTTTGCGGTCTAAAATTTTTACTGCCAATAAAATAAATTTACTGACTAGTATTTAGATATACTCGGATGTTCCAGCATATAGCTCGATTTTCTCGAATTCAACTTAACTTTTTCAACTATTTACTTTCTAACTATAAACTTCGAGCTACTTATTTTCATAAGTAGTAAGGCAGCGTTTCCACCTTAAGAGCCTCATAGTTAGGCCCGCCGTTTGATGGGCTTTAGCTCCATTGAAAAGGAGTTTTAGACACCACCACTGGGCAGACTTCACCAAGTATACGCGTCCTTTCGGAATAGCACTTGGCTACGTTTTTGGTAAACAGTCGTGCCGTCCTTGTCACTGCGATCTACTCCCCCACATAATGAATCATGTAAAAGAATAGACATCCCTTCTACCGAAGATACGGGACTATTTATGCTGAATTCCCTTAACCAGTTTAACCTTTCATGTCTTGGCCTTCTCAGCCTGGGCACCAGTGCCAGTTCTTGGTACGGCTAATTACTTTCTATTTTCTAAACTTTTCACTGACTCTTGGAATCAACAGATTCAAGAAGATTCTCCAGCTTCTAATCATTACGATCCACTGGATTCTCTTTCTTTATACCTCTCGGCATTCCATCTATCCGAAAGCGATTTAGAAACTTAACAAAAGTAACCAGTACAGGAATATTAACCTGTTATCCGTCGTCGTACTCAGTTAAGGTACGACTTAGGAGCCGACTAACCCTTAGCTAATTGTTAGTGCTAAGGAAACCGTGCCCTTTCGACATCTTCCGGTTCTCAGGAAGATCTGATCCTACTCTCGCCAGGATTTTCGTTTCTTTTCGCTCCATCCTTACTTACGTAAAAACTTCTGCGCAAAAAGAACGCCTGTTTACCACGACACTCATCTGAGTGTGTCCGAAGTATCGGTAGTCTACTTAGCCCCGTCCATTTTCAGTGCCCTTATCCTCGATGGGTGAGCTGTTACGCTTTCTTTAAAGGATGGCGGCTTCTAGACCTACCTCCCCAGTGTCTCAGGATAAAGACGCCTTTCAAAACACTTAGTAGACATTTTGGGACCTTAACTCCGGGCTCCCTTGTTCGGGTTTCGCAACCGTATCTTACATACAGCAGCTGCTTCTTGCATAAAGCAGTTAATAGGTTCTGAGTTGGAAAAGATCCCGTAGTCATTTGACTCTGCAGATCTTATCCGTGCTTTACCCCATTAACAAACAATACAAGACTATACCGAGGCATATTTCAACAGGAACCAGCTATCGCCAAATTAGAGTGGCTTTTCACCCCTATTCCCAAGTCATCCGAATGCATGCACACAACACCGGTTCGGGCCTCCATTTCTCTTTCGAAAAACTTCACCCTGCTCAGGAATAGATCATCTGGCTTCAGGTCTTATCATTGTGACTATCGCGCTTTCACACTTGCTTTCGCTTCGGCTTCCTTTATTAACCTTGCCACAAGGATAAACTCCCTGGCCCGTTCTTCAAAACGTACGCTACAACTCCGTAGAGCCGTAACAACTTTGTAACTGTTAGATTTCAAGTCTTTTAACCCTCTTGTGAGAGTACTTTTCAGCTTTCCCTCGCGGTACTCGTACACTATCGGACTTGAAGTAATATTTAGGGTTAGCAGTTAATTCTGCTATATTCAGGCATCCAATCCAGGATACCCTACTCTTTAGAAAACAGACATATCATTTCCACATACGGGGCTATCACCCTCTATGGCTCCTCTTTCCAGAGAAATTTTGCTTTTTGACTTAGCCCTTGTTTTCAACCACATCTCCTTTTATTTTCATAAAAGGATTCAGTTTGCCCTATTCCCTTTTCGCTCGCTGCTACTAAGGGAATCACTAATTGTTTTCTTCTCCTGCCGGTACTAAGATGTTTCAATTCCCGGCGTACCTCTGCTTTTCAGCATGAATAACACGTTTCGTATTCGGAAATCTCTGGTTCAAAGGTTGCATGCACCTCGCCAGAGCTTATCGCAGCTTGCCACGTCCTTCATCAGACTCCAAACCAAGCTATCCATCTAACAGCGTAGGCAAATCTTCCTATCTTATGTTGTTCTCATTAAATATGAAATCCCTCCAAGTTTATTGTAACATACTTAGCGGCACTAAGTATCAATAAACCCTTAAGGCATATATTCTCAAACATCCCTAAACAAAATTTTTGCTTAGTTCATCTGTTGGTTTTTGAAAAGCTTTCCCTTGCTTTCTCATTTTCGTGAGTATGATTTGTGATTTTATATTCAAACTCTCCTTCTATAAGGGAGCGAATATCAGGATATCTTTGATATCCTAAATGGACCTTCCTTAACTCGCAATTTGCATGTCGCGTTATTTTATTTTAGTCGCTCAAAGCGAATCACTCGGAGTCGAACTGTTCATTTTGTGTTCAGTCCAACAAAGGCCTTTTTATCAGGATATCTTTGATATCCTAAATGGACCTGCCGTGAGTCGAACACGGGTCTCCTCGGTTCTTGCCCGGCCTAATCATAGAGAAACTAAGTTCTCTTACGGATGCAAACGAGGTATTCTACCATTAGACTACAGGCCCGTACTATCAAATCACAAACAGGTTTGTGATTATAACTGAAGCTAGAGGTCAGTTCATCATTGCAAATAACTCAATTTAATTTATTATAAATAATAAATATAGGAGGTGATCCATCTGCAGGTTCCCCTACAGATACCTTGTGACGACTTAACCTACCTTGTCATACAAAGAATCTTCCCATACGAGCTTCTTCTCTGCATAACTCGGTTGGTTTGACGGGCGGTGTGTGCAAGAAGCAGGGACTTTTTCACCGTTCGCTGCTAACAAACGATTACTTCGAATTCCGGCGTCATGAGGGTGGGTTGCAACCCTCAATCTGTACTGAGATAAGTGTTAGGGGATTAGCTTCTCTTTTCAGAGTTGCATCTCATTGAACTTATCATTGCCGCGCGCGTGTAGCCCAGGGGGTTAGGGATGTACTCACCTAACATAGCCCGTACCTTCCTCCTTGTTACCAAGGCAGTCTATATAATGTACTTCTTTCGAGAGTAATTATATACACGGGTCTCGCCTGTTACCTGATTTAACAGGTCATCTCACGACACAGGCTGATGTTGGCCATGCATCTCCGCTCAGCGTGTCAGGTAAGCCCTTCAGACTGACCTTCATTCTGCTGTCGCTCCTGGTGAGGTTCACGGTGTATAATCTAATTGAACCGCACGCGTCACCCGTTGTAGTGTCTCCCCGCCAATTCCTTTAAGTTTCAGCCTTGCGACTATACTTCCCAGGTAACTCACTCTTCGCCTTCGCTTCAGCACCGAAACCTCCCGAAGAGGTCCCGATGTTTAGTGAGCAGTGTTTACTGCCAGGACTACACGGGTATCTAATCCGTTTTGCGCCCCTGGCCTTCATCCCTCACTGTCGGATTCGTCCTCGTAGGGTGCCTTCGCCAATTGTTAGTCCATCTAAGATTAACGTATTTTACCACTACCTTAGATGTACTCCCTACGTCTACCGATCCCTAGTTTGCCAGTATTTCTTGCTAGCCCTACCCTTGAGAGATAGGATTTCACAAGAAACTTAACAAACGAGCTACGGATGTTTTAGACCCAATAACGATGGCTGCAACTTGGACCGCAGGTATTACCGCGGCGGCTGGCACCTGTCTTACCCAGTCCTTATTCCTCTGCCTTTTTAAAGCAAAGAAAAGCTTTCTAAAAAGAAAGCACTTTGGTTCGCATTATCACACTTGCGTGCATTGTAAATGATCCGCGACTGCTGCACTCCGTAGAGCTAGGAATAGTGTCTCAGATTCCTTCTCGGGGCAACTCCGCTAAGAGCCCCTACCGATCATCGGCTTGGTAGGCAATTACCCCACCAACTACCTAATCGACCGCAACCCCTTCCTTAGGCACGAGTTTCAAAGTAAACGCATTACAGCAATAAACTTCTATCAGGTATTAGCCTCAGTTTCCCGAGGTTATCCCTGACCTAAGGGTTGGTTAGCTACGTGTTACTGAGCAGTTTGCCTTCACCTATCTTTCGACGGCAAAAAACTTGCATGTCTAAACCCAAACCAAATAGCTGCAGCCTCCAGCAGGATAAACTGGATTTCTGCAAGAAATTCTCCATATTAGTTATATAGTCACTAGAACTGACCTACATCATCCCTTATTAAAAATAAGGCACTCATTCTAGCTTCAGATAAATTTGAAGCCTTGGAATTATATCCAAAGGTTATCATTTTATAGTATAAAAGGCAGTTTTTATCTTTATAAAGCTTTCGTTGAGAAATCCCTTTACAACTCTTAAGAAGCATCACATTCCCATTTACAAGAGTTATTTTCAACCACCCAAGAGCCAACACACATTATTCTAGCAACATCATTCTCCTCTGCCCATCTGCTACAACACTCCTGCACATCTCCAGAAGAAACCCCAGCACAGCCTCCGACAAAATCTTCAGACTCACAAACCCATTCACACCCATTATTCCGTTCCCAATGCCCTACACAAGAAGGTGTAATAATCTTATTTTTATCAGCCCATGACTGGCAATAGGATTCCACATAATCTTCGTTATTTTCCAAATTATAATTTATCATCAAATATAAACTCCCAATTAAAGAGATAAAAATTATAATTCCTAATACAATAACCATCTTATTTTTCATAATAAAAATAAAACTTTTTCATTTATAAATACAGCGATAACTTCAATTCAGTTTAGAGCGAACAATCTTTAAGCCCTCAAAGAATATTAAACCACTTAAAGAAGCCCCAAAAGAAATTAACAACTGGATAAATGTAAGAGGAACAAAATCAAACAAACTTCCAAGAAGTGTATAAATAGCAATCAACTGAAATCCAATTGAAATCAAAACAGAATAAATCATATATTTATTATTCAAAATTCCTGTTTTAAATAATGGCTCTTTTGACTTACACGAAAAAGAAAAGAACAACTCAAAAAAGATTGCAACACTAGCAGCCATAGTTCTTGCGACAGTAATCCCATAAGCATCTAAAGCAAAATTAAATACAAACATTACAGATAACAACATCAAAAAACCAGCTCCAAGAATCCATGTCCAGATACCTTTTAACAACCCATCTTTTTTAGGCTTTTGTTTCATAATCCCTTTTTCAGCTGGTTCAACAGCTAATGCCAATGCAGGCAAGGAATCAGTGACAAGATTCATCCATAAAATTGCTAAAGGTAGAAGAGGAAGAGGAAAGCCTAAAAGTAACGCCGCAATTATAATAAAGACCTCACCGGCATTAGCAGCAAGTAAAAATTTAACACTTTTTTTCAAATTATCAAAAATCCTTCTTCCCTCTTTAACAGCCTTAGTAATCGAAGCAAAATTATCATCAAGCAAAACCATATCACTGCTGTCTCGTGCAATATCTGAACCCCGTACGCCCATAGCAACACCAATATCAGCTTTTTTTAATGCAAGAATATCATTAACTCCGTCTCCAGTAACTGCAACAGTTTTCTTTTGTTTTTTCAAGGTTTCTACAATCTTTAACTTTTGTTCAGGAGTCACTCTTGCAAAAATCATTTTTTCCCTCACTACTTTGTCCCACTGGCCTTCTCTAATTTTATTTAAGGCCTTGCCCTCAATAATATCTCCCTTAAGTCCAAGCTTTCCTGCGATTGCTTTAGTTGTCCTAGCAGAGTCTCCTGTAACGACCTTAATCTCAATACCTGCGTCCAATGCTTGTTTTATGGCCCCCTTAACCTCCTCTCTAGGAAGGTCTATCATTCCCTGAAAACCTGCAAAGATTAAATGATTTTCAGCCTGCTCTTGACTTACTTTTGTAATTTGTCTAAATCCAAAACCTAAGACTCTCAAACCCTTAGACTGCATTTTTTTAGATTCTTTTTCTAATTCTTTCTTCCGTTTTTTAGTCAATAATTTAATCTTCCCATTAACAAATTCCTTAGTGCATCTCTCTAAAATAACATCTGAAGCTCCTTTAACATAGGAAGTTTTTATCTTATCTCCTCTAATCAAGGACATCATTTTTCGGTTAGAATCAAAAGCATACTCTTTAATCCTCTGATTATCTTCAGTAATTTCCTTTTTATTTAAGCCAAATTTTTTTGCAACTTTTATTAAAGCAATCTCAGTAGGATCGCCTAAGATATCATCGCTTTCGTCCCTTGCATTATTACATAAAATTCCGACATCTAAAACTTTCTTAAGATTTTTATTTAATTTTTTAATTTCATCAATATTATAATTTTTTCCAGCATAAATCTCATCAACATTTAATTCTTCTCTTGTCAATGTTCCAGTTTTATCTGTGCAAATAACTGTAGCTCTACCCAATGTTTCAGCAGCAGGTAATTTCCTTACTAATGTATTGACCTTATACATTCTTTTAATTGCTATAGCGAGAGTAATCGCAATAACTGCAGGCAATGCAGATGGAATAGCAGCAACAGCTAAACTCACTGAAGTCAAAAACATCTCTACAATATCAATACCAACATAAACCCCTAGCACAAAAGTAAGGCCCACAAGAATAAAAACTGCAATAGAAACTTTTGTAGAAAAGGAGTCAACTTTTTTTTCTAATGGCATTTTTTCACTTTTTGTTTCTTTTACAAGTTCAGCAAGTTTTCCAAATTCTGTCTTCTCCCCTGTTCTAACAACAACAGCCTTACAACTCCCCCCTACAACAACAGAGCCAGCATAAAGCATATTTTTTCTTTCAGCAAGAACAACGTCCTTCTTCAAAACCCTTTCACTCTTTTCAACAGGAAAACTCTCTCCAGTCAAAACAGCTTCATTAACTTGCAAATCTTCTTGTTCAATAATTCTGCAATCTGCCAAAATTTTATCCCCTCCATTCAAAATAACAATATCACCTGGAACAAGATTCTTAGAATCAATCTCCTTCTGTTTTTCATTTCTTAAAATCAAAATCTTATACTGAAGACTTTTTCTTAATTTGTCAATAATTTCTTCAGCTTTATATTCTTGAATAAATCCAATAACAGCATTTAAAATAACAATTACAAAAATTATAATGGCGTCGAGAGAATGGCCAATCAAAAATGAGACGATAGCAGCACCAATTAAAATGTAAACAAGAAGTGAATTTAATTGTGATAAAAAAATCTTAACCCTACTTTTCTTTTTCCCCTCTTGCAGTTCATTTTTCCCTTCTTTCTTCAGCCTTTTCTTTGCTTCTTTTTCAGAAAGCCCTTTACTAGAATCAACATCTAAACTTTTCAAAACCTCTTCTAAATTTTGGGCATGCCAGTCCATAAAAATTAAAGAATTACTATAGTTTTAAACTTTGGGATTAAAAATCTAAACACCCTCTTCAGCGCCTTTAGAAACAGAAACAGATTTTTCCTGTTCTTTCTTTTTCTCTTCTAACTTCTTCTTAGCCTCTTCTAATTCTTTCCTCTCACTAGAATCCTCTTTTTCTTCATCAGCCTTCTCTGCAAGCTGTTTCATTCTTTCTTCAATCTTAGATTCTTCAGATTTCAATTCCTTTTCCTTTCTCTCTTTCTCTCTTTTCTTTTTCTTAGGCTCTTCTAATACTAATTTTTCTCCTACAAATTCTTCCAAAGATGGAAGAGGCTTATCAATTTTATGTGCCTTCATATACTCTCTAGACAATAACCAAAAAATTAATCCAAGAGATTTATTTGACTTATTATTTGCAATAGCGACAATATCAATATTAGCAGTATGATTGTTAGTATCACAAATCCCTACAACAGGAATCCTAACTCTTTTAGCATCATTTAAAGCATTCTTATCCAACCATGGATCACAAATCATAATCATATTAGTTTCAATAAAATTATCTAATTCAGTATTTGTTAAAATCCCCGAAGGGTATTTCTTAGTAAATAATCTCACGCCAGTTAGTTCAGAAAACATCTGTGCAGGTCTCCATCCTGCCTCTCTTTTACAAACTAAAGTCCATTCATCAGGTTTATACTGGACAATAAAATCAATTGCATCTTTTAATTTTTTATCGACCAACATTGTATTCAAAATAGCTAGCCCATCTAATCTTCGTCTATAAACATATTTTCTCATAGAAGGAGTAATAACTTTTGTTCCCAAATAAGATGCAGTTTTAATATATTCTTCAAGAGGAGCTAAAATTGTTTCATCCTTGTTCTCACTATTTTCAGATTTCTTTTCAATTTTCTCTTCAGATTTTTTATCTTCTTTAACCATTTTAATTTATATAGAAACAACTATTTGTTGTCTCTAGTTTATCATCTAAGTCATTGTGTTTCAGCCCTTCTTTCATGGTCTTATAAAACAAGTCGATGTAATTATATTTAGAAATTTGGCTTTTTAAAGTTTTAGTTTAACAAAACCCTTTACATTTTTTTGGACCAATCTAATCATTCAATGTTTCCTAATCCTATTTTTTCAAACTTCTCTCAATCTCAATCACTCTTTTCAACTTAACTAACCTTTCCTGCCCATAAATCCCCGACTTAATAAACTGTCCCTGAAAACCTACAACTAAATCTCCTAAAAAATCATCTAATGTCTCTCCACTTCTATGGGAAAAAATCATTTTAATTTTATGTTTTCTACACAACTCTACCACTTCCTTAACTTTTAATAAAGAACCAATTTGATTTGGCTTAACAATGATAGCATTAATTGCCTTACTCCTAATGGCTCTTTGTAATCTCTTGGGATTTGTTGTTGTCAAATCATCTCCAGTAATTAAAACATTTTTTTTAACAGAGTTTTTCAATTCTAAAAAACCAGAAAAATCCTCTTCATCTAACGGATCTTCAACATAAAAAATTCCAAACTTTTTAATCAAATAAGCCATATAATTAATCTGTTCTTTTCTATCTCTTGTTAAAACTTTATTTTTATATTCATAATATCCATCTTTAAAAAAACTAACAGCCGCAACATCTAATCCAATATCTACATTAAACTGTTTTTTTATCCTTTCTAAAACTTCTAAAACTTCTTCATTCTTTAATCTAGTTTTGTAAGCATTTTCATCATTTTTTTTAATAAAAACTCTTTTCTCTTTTCTCCTCAATAGCCTTTCAGCATATTTATATGCCTTTAAATTTTTCGCAACACACTTTTCAAAACTGCTCTCACTAGGAATCAATAAAAATTCCTGAAAATCAGGAACACTTGTAGTTGAATTTTTATCCTTGGAATGTAATCCTCCTCCAATACAATTTCCAACTGGTCGAGGCATTTTAATTTTTTTAAAATTAAAAGAATTGGAAATCAATTCCCAAACTTCCTTATTTGCCTCCTTGGCACCAGCTCTCAGAAAACAAGCTTCAATAACATACCAAACATTTCCCCCTAACCTTCCATGGTCCTTTTCAAATTTTTTTAATAGCTTTTCAATCTTCTCTAAATCATCTATTTTTTTAATAAAAATATTCTTATGTTTTAATTGGGAACAAAATTCTTTTAAAAGTTTAAAACTCCATAAAATTCCTCTGTCATTATAATAGTCTACTTCATGAATCCCCTTACTTTTTCCCGAGGGAGCAGAGCTTTGAAATTCTCCCTGATAAGTCTTTAAAATAAACTGGATACTTTTTTTACCTCGCGAATTTTTTATAAGTTTTGGAACTGCCTCTTTTATAAACATATAATTACTAAAAGTAAGTAGTTAATAAATCTTACTCTCTAAAATCTCTTCTTCTCCTCAATTCAGTTTCAACAGGATGTAAATCTTTTCTTTTGCCCATTCTATAAAGCCTCACTTCTTCAGAATTCCAAACTTTTTGGTAATATCTAGAAGGCCTAGAAGAATCAAATTTTCTCATCGCCCAATAATGTTGGAATGCTTTTTTTATCCCATGTTTTCTACTCTCTGGAAAAAGGCCTACTGGAATGCCTAAAATAGTATACTCCACCAAATCAGCTTTCCTTTTAACAACTTTCCTTTCATTAAAAAAATCCATTTTAAAATTTACTCTAATGAATTATTAGAGTTATTAGAATTCCCTTCTTGTTCATCTTCTGGATTTGCAAGCTCCATAATTTCCCCTTCTTGCGCAATTTCTTGAGTCTCCTCTTGTTCTTTTTTCATTTTTTCCTCATCAGAAACATTGGACTCTTCAATCTTAAGCTTTTCAATCTTTTGCTCTTTTCTTTGAGGTAATGGTCTATTAACAGAAATAGGCAACACTCCAGAATCTAATTCTACTTCTGCAATCCTCAAGGGGTCAAAGTTAAGATCTCCTAACATTTCCTCATCAATTTTTGTTAAAATTGGCGCATCCATAGAAATTTGCAAAGCTCTAGCGCCCAAAATTCTTGCTCTCTCATATTTTGAAAATTGTTCTACCATTATTTCCAAACCAATTTAGATATTTTAGGAAACATGTCTTTATATATCTTATCAATCAGATCAAGAATCTTTTGCATATCCTCGTCGTTGATTGTACCTTCTTTACCTTTTTGCATTGCAGTAACTCTTGCCTCACCATCATTGTCTGCAATAGCTACACTTAATCTATAATCTGAAATTTCCTCTTCTTCCTCATTTGGATCCACAATAATTTTATCCCCTACTTTATGGAAAGTTACATTAAAACTCATTGCATCTTTATTTAATGGCAATCCTTCTTCACTAAGTTCATGTTCAGTCTTGCCTTCTTCAGCATTATAAACAGGAAGTTTTGCATGTGCTAACGCAATTAAACCAGCTAAACCAGCAACATCCATTAAGTTACCATCATCATTAATAGCATAGATATCTAAAAATACTTGCCAGACTTTTTCACCCTCTTCAATACATAGTTTCTTAAAATCAACAAATCCAGACTCTCTGATACCCCGGTCAATAACTCTTGCTAATTCAATTGCATTAATTCTTGGAGGACCTAATTCAAATTCTTCAGAGGCCATTGGGGCTAATTCTGCAGTTGTCATAAAAGTTCCTTCATCTGGAGAATCAGGATAAGGAGTAGTTACTGCTAATTTAACTCCTGCATAAACCTTTGTTTTTCCAATTTGTAATGAAATAGCAGACTCAGCATTTTTACTAATTTCTGTTTCTAATTTGATCTCTCTAAATTCCTCTGGAGTTCTCCCATCAAATCTATTTCCTTCTTTCAAATACTTAATTATTCTTTCTTTTTGTATATTTGGAATGTTCATTCTTTTACCTCCTCGCCGACTTTTTTCAAAGCCTCAACCTGAATTTTATGTATATCTTCACAAGCCTTCTTTCCCATCTCAAAAGACTCTTTTAACTCTTTTGTTGAAATCTTTCCATCTAATTGTAATAATGCTAATTTTTTACTTCTTGATAAATAACACATTGGGATGTCTGTTGAACCTTCTCCCTCTTTATAATCTTCTTCTTCTTTATCAACATCAACTACAAGAGTTTTATCAATTTTTCCAATAGCAATTGCAGAAGCCATTTCTTTCATAGGGATTCCTGCGTGTGCTAAGGCCATTGCAGCTGCATTAATTCCTGCAACTCTCGTCCCTGCATCTGCCTGAGGGATTTGAATAAATAAATCAACAACAGTATTTGGGAAGGCTTCTAAATCAACACAAGGTTCTAATGCCCATTCAATTACCTTGTTAATTTCCTGACTTCTTCTTGAAGGACCTGGTCTAATCCTGTCCCAAACAGAAAAAGGCATCATCCCGTAATTAACTCTTAAAATTCCTTTTCTTGGATTTTGTTTGTGTTGAGGGTGCAATGTTCTTGGACCTCTTACAACAGCAATAGCTTTTGTATTTCCCGTTTCAAACATAGCTGAACCATCTGCAGAAGGAACTACTCCCACTTTTGCTCTGATGGGCCTAACCTCATCAAATGCTCTTCCATCTTGTCTTTTTTCGTAACTTGATTCACTTGCCATTTATTCTAAATCCTCTATAAATTTTTCTACTTTTTCTGTTAATCCTGCAATAGTTGCATTTTCACAGATAAATTCAATTATTTTTTTAGTTTTTAATTCGTTTTCAACATTTTCGCCCTTAACCCAGACCCAACCATTTTGGCCCACAGTAATATCACAGCCTGTCGCATCCTTTATTAAGTTTACCATGCTTCCTTCCTTACCAATAACTCTTGGGACTTTATGAGGGTTTATCTTTAAAATCATTCCACCTTCTAATTTTCCAAATCCTCTCATTTTTACACTTAAATCTACTCCCCTGGATTTCATTCCCCAAACCTTTGCACAAATTAAATCTCCAAAATCAAACATCTCTCTCATTTCGTCCCTATTTACATATCTTGGTACTTCAGCAATAGGTAAAAACCCTTCTTGAGCAGAACCAAAATCAATAACCCATCCTCCAGAATTAACATCCACCACTGTTCCTAGAATTGAGTTTCCTCTTCTTGGATGGTAGACTCCAGATAATGGAATTATTTTTACAAATCTATCATTAATATCTGCTAAACCAAATTTACCTGCAACAATATCATCGCCTTCTCTTCTTGTACTATCTCCTGGAAGATAATCACTGCCAGACACAATTGTCTCGCCGGGTACACAAATTTTTCGTCCTTTTTCGCTTTTTTCCATTTTATATATTAGAGAAATACTATAATAAGCTTCTCGGTTTTTCTTCTTTACATAAAATTTTAGAAATTAGGCTTTTTAAATGTTTCTTTTGGGTTGCACCATTAAGATACTCATTCTCCCAATTCTTCAGTCAAAGCAGAACCATGCGTAACAGAATTCAAATTATCATAGAAATCAAATATCATCGCAGTCGGCATCTTCACAACGACAACTAAATCCCCATTAGACATCCATTCTTCTTTCTCTTTATACTCATTAACAACCCCATAAGCTCTTCCAGTATGCTGGGCAGGAATAGTAATCTTTACTCTTTTCATCTCAATCTTTAAAGGCAAGATTTTAGATAAAGAATCAATAATTTCTTGCATCTGAGAATCAATTGGTTTATTCTTAATATTAATATTTGCTTCCTCTAAAGCTTTCATCAATCTGTCAGGCGTATAGGGCCTTCCTTCAGGCGAAACCGCGTTCTTAGATAAAAAATCCACAATCTGTTTATACTTTTTATCCTTCTGCTCATTTAAATATTCTGTAGGCAAAACAACTTCACCATCTTTAATAATCTTCTCTGCAACAACCGCCAATTCAGAACTTCCAAAATTCTTTTCTAAATCAGATTCAGAAGCTCGCTCCCCTGATTTTAAATTATGGAAAACCATCTCAGTCAAAACAGCATTATTAATATTACCTTTATCTTTTTTAACATTCAAAGCCTCACTTAAATCAACTAAAATCTCAAAATGTTTCCCATCCTTTTTTATCCTTGCAGTAGTTTGTGTAGAATTCTTTCTAGCCTGTTCCAAAGCATTATCATTAACTGGATCCTGCTCTTCACTTTTATCCACTGACTTATATTTATCAACTGCCATGACCGTAAAAACCAAACCCTATTTATAAATCCTGTCCTCCCCCTAAATAAGTTCCATTAAGATCCCATCTCTCTCCCGTCTTAATATCTTCATAACCATTCTTAATTGCTTTAACATCTCTAATTAACAATAATTCAGCAGGAGTCAAATCCCTTCCAACCTTTTCATCTAAACTAGAATCCATAAACAAAAATAAAATAAAACCTATTTAAAATTAACTATCTAAAAATTATTCTAGTTCAGAACCACTTAACTTTTGAATCTTTTTGTCTTCTCCAATCAAACCAGCATCAAACCTTTTAATATCAAAATCATCTCCTTGAATTTCTTTAAAAATATCTAAGGCTAATTTAATTCCTTGTTTCATTGTTAAATCTTTTTTATATTTCTCTCTTAATTTTTCTTTAATTTTATCATCTTTTTCTCCAATAGCATTTGCAAAATACTGCAAATAATTTCCAGTAACATCAGTAGTATATAGTTGAGGTTTTCCATTAAATCCAGCAACCATCACAGCAATACCAAAGGGCCTGGCTCCACCATACTGAGTAAACTGTTGCTTAATGTCTGAAATTTCCTTAACAATGCTTTCTGTGTTAGGTTCAGAATCATAAGTCACCCTGTGTTGTTGTGCAGAAACTCTTGCCTTATCAATTAAAACACGAGCATCAGAAACAATCCCTGCAGCCACACCCATGATGTGATCGTCAATTTCATAAATCTTGTTGGCAGAATCTTCAACAACCAACTTATCTTTCTGCCTTCTATCAGAAACAATTATAACGCCATCTTTACAAACTAAACCTATACTAGAAGAACCCAACTTAATAGTCTTCTCCGCATACTCTACTTGTAGGATATGTCCATCTGGAGCAAACATTGTTGCTGCCCTGTCATATCCCATTACTTGATGTTGCATGTCTTCCATTTTAAATTATAGAATTTATATAGGTATAAATATCTAATCCCATTTATAAGTTTTATTGTTCTAATCCTTTTAATGTTCCAGAGACTTTTTCAACACTAAAACCAGCCAAAGCCAGCGCTGCACGAACATCATTTAAACTTTCCCTTAAACAACTCCCCACAACCCCTTTTTTATTCTTTTTAACAAACATATAACAAGATTCAGCAAACCCCAAAACCCCCACATAATGAAATATTGCTTTTTTAACCTCTTCGTCAGAAGCATTAACTAAAAAATACCTTCTTTTATCCCTTGCAGATGGTTTTAACTTTAACTTAAATTTTTTCATAATTAAACTAATCAAAAAGAATATAAAACTCTTTTGATTCATACTAAAATGAAACACCAGACCCATACAATTACCACAAGACATCTCGTCGGGATTATCACATCAGTGGTTTTTGTTTTAATTTTAATGCAAACATTCACAATCTATTTTATAACTTTAGAAACTCAAAATTTAGAAAACCAGATTAATACAACCAAAAAAAATTTAGAAAGAGAAATAACACAAAATTACCAGGATATCCAGGGCAAAATAAATATTATTACAGATACCATAACCTCGATAAACTCAGGTCAAGTAGATTTAAAGGAACAAATTACAGAAATCAAGGCCTCTGCATCTGCCGATTTTTCAGAGGTTATTCAAAAAGAAACACAAGGGGTTGTAACAATTAAAACAGATGTATCTCAGGGAACTGGATTTATAATAGATTCAAGGGGGTTTATTGTAACAAATGCCCATGTTTTATCGGGGGCAAATTATGCTAATGTCTTTACTCACAATATGAAAAAATACGAATCTCAGCTTGTAGGATATGACTTAAATATGGACCTAGCTCTGTTAAAAATTAATGGAGATTTTTATGAAATGAAATTAGCAGATTCAGATGAGGTGCAAGTAGGCCAAAAAGTGATAGCAATTGGAAACCCATTGGGTTTAAGTTTTACAGCAACCGAGGGAATAATCAGTGCGAAGGATAGAAAAGGTATAAATGAAAAACCGATTTACTTTCAAACAGATGTTTCATTGAACCCTGGGAATTCAGGAGGACCTTTGATAAATACAAAAGGAGAAGTTATAGGAATAAACAATTTCAAAATTTCAGGTGCAGAAAATATTGGTTTTGTTTTAGAAATAAATCCAGCTAAAAAAACAATAAATAAGATAACCCAAGGAACTATAAATCAAACAATTGTTTAGGCACAACTATTATTTAAAAAATTACAAGTCTCACTACAATTAGAAAAATTATTAGTATTGTTTAATCCTTTTTTTGGAACACAATTATTTTCAATACATGAACAATTACTCTCAAAATTTATAACTCCTCCTGTTAAGGAAGGATTATATTTTATAAAAATAAAAAAACCTGCAATCAATAACACTAAAATAAAAACTATTAGCCCTAAAATCCCTTGTTTATTCATACTATTTAAAGAATAAAGACATTTAAAAATATTCGTAAGCTATAAAAACCCATTTAAATATTTACTAAAAAGAGAAAATGAAAATTTATGCTGTTGGCGGATATTCTGAAGTAGGAAAGAACATGACTGTTGTAGAGTTAGAAGACGATGCGTTTATTTTTGATGCAGGCTATTTTTTACCTCCTTTAGTAGAACAACAAGAAAAAGAGAGGTCAAACCCAACTGAAAAAAAATTAAGACAAATCAAAGCAATTCCAGATGATTCGATTATAGAACAAATAAGACACAAAGTTAGGGCTCAATTCATCGGACATGCTCATTTAGACCATGTAGGCGCAATACCTTTTATTTCAAATAGATATAATGCAGAAATCTATGGGAGCCCATTTACAATAGCTGTTTTAAACTCTTTACTAAGAGATAATGATTTAACACTAAGAAACAAAACTAAATCAATAGAACCAAACACTTCCTTCTATGTTCAAGGCAAAAAAAGAAAATATCTCGTAGACTTTATTAATATTACTCACTCAACAATTCAAACTTGTTTAATTGCATTACATACTCCTGAAGGAGTTGTTTTGTACGCTAATGATTTCAAGTTGGATAACAATCCAATATTAGGAAAACCTCCTAATTACAAAAAATTAAAAGAAATTGCAAATGAGGGAGTAAAGGCATTTATTGTGGATTCTTTATACTCTGGTTCAGAAAGAAAAACCCCTTCAGAAAAAATTGCAAGACATTTATTAGAAGAAGTTTTATTAACAATCCAAAATAGCAATTCTGGAATTGTTGTAACAACATTTTCATCACATATAGCAAGGCTGAAGAGCATTACAGATTTTGGAAAAAAACTTAACAGAGAAATTGTTTTTTTAGGAAGAAGCTTGAATAAATATTCAAAAGCAGCAGAAGAAGTTAGGGCAGCACCATTTTTAAAAAAAGTCAATATTTCTACATATAGGAGACAAGTAGAAAGAACTTTAAAAAAAGTTGAAAAAAATAAAAAGAAATATCTTGTTGTTTGTACTGGCCATCAAGGAGAGCCCGGTTCAATTTTAGAAAGAATTTCTAGAAATCAATTACCCTTTAAACTTTCAAAAAATGATAATATAGTCTTTTCATCTTCAGTGATCCCTACAGATATCAATAAAGAAACTTTTGGAAAAATGGAGAGAAGATTATTAAAAAGAAAAGCAAGAATTTTTAGAGATGTCCATGTTTCAGGGCATGCAGGCAGAGAAGATTTAAGAGATATATTAAACATTGTAAATCCCCAACATATTATCCCAGCCCACGGAGGACCAGATAAAACAGCCCCGATGAAAGATCTTGCAGCTGAATTAGGATATAAAAATAAAAAAACATGCCACTTAGTTAAGGACAGGTCAATTCTAAAGTTATGAACCCTACAAATAAACCCGTGACAAGAGATAGGTCTCCCGAGATTGAAGGAGGAATAAAAAACGGGCTATCAAGAGGAGAGAATATACAATCAATTAAACAAAGCTTTGTAAATGCAGGATATAAACCTGAAGAAGTAGATAAGGCAATAGCAAACGTATCTCATGTGAAAAATCAAAATCAACAGGCCTCCAAGACTCAAATTTCAAATCATCCCAAGCCATTACCAATAACAAAAAAACCTATTAAAGATCCATATAAGGCACAAGAAAAACAATCTACTGAAAAACCAATGCCCCAACAAACAAAAATAAAAAAACCTCATAAATTTATAAAGTGGATTATCCTAGGAGTTGTAGTAGTTTTAATCCTTACTATTGCAGGGATTTTAGGCCTTTATTGGAAAGAAATAATTAAAATGGTTACATAAAATGTATTCTCCTTCAGACGACTCATTTTTCTTTGCAGAATTTTTAAAAAAAGAATTTACAAAAAATCCCAATATCAAATATCTTGACATGGGTACAGGTTCGGGTATTTTATCAAAAACTGCTAAAGAGTGTGGAGTAAAACATATAACTGCCTCAGATATAAATCCAGAAGCTGTTAAAACAACCTCAAAAAATATTAAAACAATCCAATCAGATTTATTTGAAAATATAAATGAAAAATTTGACATAATTACATTTAATGCCCCTTACCTTCCAGAAGATAAAAATGAGCCAGAAGATTCAAAAATTGAAACTACCGGTGGAAAAAAGGGGGATGAAATCTCCTTAAGATTTGTTAAACAGGCAAAACAACATCTCAAAAAAAAGGGAAAAATCCTATTATTAATCTCTTCACATACTCCCTTAGAAAGACTAAAGAAATTTAATCCCAAAATAAAGTCAGAAAAACATTTATTTTTCGAAAAACTTTACATTCTAGAGTTCAAATAATACTCAAAGAAAAGTTACCTTCTTTTACTTCGGGGGAATCTTTTCTTTCTAAGAAAAGAGAGTCCAAAGAAAGAATCCAATGATTGTAGCGACTAACTTACTTTTTCTACTTAGGGGCTAACCAAGTTCTTTTGCTTCGGGGGAATCTTTTCTTTCTAAGAAAAGAGAGTCCAAAGAATCCAATGATAACATTTTTATATCTAGATTTGACAATAACAGTTAAGGACCTAAATTATTTTAAACTAATTAAAATTTTTAAAAGAGATGAAGTTTGCACATTTAGCTGATTGCCATTTAGGGGGATGGAGACAAGAAGAGTTGCAAAACCTAAATTTTCAATCTTTTCAAAAAGCACTTCAAATTTGTATTCAGGAAAAAATAGACTTTATGCTAATCTCTGGAGATTTGTTTGATTCAGCATACCCTCCTATTGAAATATTAAAAGAGACATTTTCAGAATTTAGAAAATTAAAAGAAGCCAATATCCCTGTATTCATAATCGCGGGATCTCATGATTTTTCAGCCTCTGGAAAAACATTTTTAGATGTTTTAGAAAAAGCAGGTTTTTGTAAAAATGTAGAAAAATTTGAAGAAATAGACGGCAAAATAAAACTGCAACCTACTTTTTTCAAGGACATTGCAATCTACGGATATTCAGGAAAAAAGTCCTCAATGGAAATCCAAGACCTATTAAAAACAGACTTCTCCTCTGTTCACCCATATACAATTTTTATGATACATACCACTATTTCAGATGTTGTAGGCACAATTCCTATGGATTCTTTAGATAAGTTAAAACTCCCTCTTGCAGATTATTATGCAATGGGCCACATCCACCAAGTTTTTGAAACAACAGAATCAAATTCAAGATATGTTTACCCCGGCCCGATCTTTCCAAATAATTTCCAAGAATTAGCAGATCTAAAATGTGGAAGTTTTCAATTAGTAGATTTAGAAAACAACAAGACACAAACAAAAAACATTAAACTTGAAATTAAACCAGTAGAATATCTTGAAATACATCTAGAAAATGGAATGACTGCAACAGAAAAAATAATCCAGGAATTAGATAAAAGGAATCTTGTAGATAAAATTGTATTATTAAAATTAAAAGGGATTTTAAAACAAGGAAAAACAGGAGATATAAGATTTAATGAAATTGAACAGTTTGCAGACAAAAAACAAGCTTATTCATTTTTAAGAAATACTTCTTCATTAAAAGTAGAAGACTCTGACATGGAATTAGAAAATCAAAGTCTAGACGATGTAGAAGAAATAGAAGAAAAAATAATTGAAGATTATTCACAAAAAAATCCTGCAGATTTTAATAAATTCCTCCCCTCCCTAATGGACGCATTATCTATAGAAAAAAATGAAGATGAAAAATCAATAATTTTTGAAAAAAGGCTTTTAGATGAAATTAAAAAAATCCTCGATATAGAACTATGATTTTTAAAAAATTACAAATCCAAAATATTAGAAGTTACGAAGACGCAGAAATGGAATTTCCTATGGGCGCTACTCTTCTTTCAGGAGACATCGGAGCAGGAAAAACTTCTGTTTTGTTAGCATTGCAATTTGCATTGTTTGGATTACAACCAGGTCAAAAAGGAGCTTCAATTTTAAAACAAGGAAAAGATACAGCCTATGTAAAACTAGAAATAGAGGTAAATGAAAAACAAATTATTTTAGAAAGAACTCTTAAAAAAACAAAAACAAGTATAACCCAGGATAAAAATATTATAACAATAAACGGAACAAAAGAAGAACTGTCTACTTCTGAAATGAAAAATAAAGTTATAGATTTACTTAATTACCCAAAAGAATTTGCAAAAAAATCAAATCTCCTCTATAAATTTACAGTTTATACTCCGCAGGAGGAGATGAAAGAAATAGTCCAGGAAAGACCTGAAATAAGATTAGATACTCTAAGACATATCTTTGGAATAGACAGATACAAGAGAATTAAAGAAAATTCACAAACATTAAATCAAAAATTAAGAGAAGCAATAAAATTAAAACAGGGGGAGATAAGTGAATTAAATAATTTAAGAGAAAAATTAACAAATTATTCAGAAAATAAAATTAAACTAGCAAGAGAAATAAATAACCTTTCATTAGAAAAACAACAAGCAGAAAAAGAAAAACAACAAGTAGAAGAAAATTTAAATTCCTTGCAAGAATTAATCAAACAAAAAAATAATCTGCAGTCAGAATTAGAAAAAGCCCAGATTTCCCAACAAGGCAAAACAGACTTGAAAAACAGACTTGAAAAAGAAATAAATTCTATGCAAATTCAAATAAAACAAAAAATAGACTTTTCACAAGAAAAATTAGAACATATTTTAAAACTTTTAGAAAAACATAATAACAATTTAGAACAATTAAATTCAAAATTCATGGCACTCAATTCAAGAATTTCTGTTTTAAATTCTAAAAAAGATGAGTCAATAAAAATGAAAAATTCTGTCGCAGCTTTAGAAAATTGTCCAACTTGTTTTCAATCAGTAAGTCAAGAACATAAAGAAAAAATTTCCAAACGAACCCAATATGATATTGAAGAAGTAGATAGAGAGCTAGAAAACAAATTGCAACAAAAAGCACAAACTCAAAAAGATATTCAAGAGGAAAAAAAATTAATATTTGGATATGAAGAAGATAAAAATAAATTACAACAAGATAAAATAAAAAGTGAACACCAAAAAACAATTGAGACAAAAATAAAAAGTGATAGTTTTGTTTTAGATAGAACAACAGAAGAGATTAAAAATCTTATAGTAAAACAAGAAGAACTCAAAACAAAACTAACAGAATTCCAAGAAACAGATAAAATTCACGAACAATATAAACAAGATTTTCAAAACATAAACCAAAAATTAAGAGAAAAAGAAATACAATTTGCAGAACGAAATAAGGAATTGGAATTATTAAAAACCCAAATAGAAAATCTTCAGGAGGATATTCAGAAAAAAGAGAACACTAAGAAACAGTTATTTCATTTAAAGGAATTACAGGATTGGTTGCAGGAAAAATTCTTGTCTATGATTTCATTAACAGAAAAAAATGTTCTAGCAAAACTAAGAAATGAATTTTCAAAGATTTTCAGCGAGTGGTTTTCTATGTTAGTATCTGACACACTCTCAGTAAAATTAGACGAAAATTTTACCCCTGTCATAATTAACCAAGATTACGAAATTGATTATGATTTTTTATCTGGAGGAGAAAGAACCGCTGTTGCACTAGCTTACAGACTTGCACTAAATCAGGTATTAAATTCACTTTTATCAAAGATAAATACAAAAGATATCGTAATCCTCGACGAACCTACAGACGGATTTTCAGAAGAACAAATCTATAAAATGAGAGACATATTTGAACAACTTAATTCTCAACAAACAATTCTAGTAAGCCATGAACAAAAAATAGAGGGTTTTGTAGACCATATAATAAAAATATCTAAAGATGGAACAAGCAATATAGAAAAAGTTTTAGATCAATAATCATCTTTTTCCCATTTAGCAACAATCGGACCAAGAGCCTCTCCAGATGAAGTAGGAATTACAACTGCTACTTCTATTTTTGTTACATTCTTAATTTTATTAAAAGTATCAATTTCATAAAATCTTGTTTCATAACTATCAGGTAAATCTTGAGAAATAGTTTCAACATATGTGTCTGTCCCATTATGCATAAAAATCTTGAAATAATGAAACTTGTTTGCTTTAATCTCCTCTTCTGTTTTTATTTTGATAATCTCCTTTACAGTAGATTCATAAGCACTATCAATCTTAGAAGCATCTGGAGTATAATAAAAATACTCTGGTTTAGAAGCAACATCCCTTAACATCTCTTGATTAGCAAAATTAGTCAAACCAATTGTAAAAATCTTAATGCCTGCATTTTTAGCCTCTACAGCCTTATCAATAACAATATCACTCCCTGCATCATTCTGTCCATCGGTCAAAACAATCATTACCTTCTCATCATTCTTAGCATTATTCAATAATTCTTCCTTAGCATTTTCAATACCATAATGTATATTTGTTCCACCATTTCCCAAAATATCATCTTTAAGAGCACTAATCAAAGCATCTTTATTTGAAGTTAATCCTTGTTTTAAATAACCGTTCTCTCCTCCTGTAAAAACAAAATAGCCAGCCTCATCTCCTTCGTCAAGATTTGCAAAAGTTTTATTCAATGCTTTTTTAACAGCAATCCTTGAAACAATTGTTTCTTCTCTTTTAATCTCTTCAGCAGAACCAAAATAAACCCGAATACTTGAATTCAATCCATCTGGAACATTGCCATTAGGTCTAAAATTCCAACCATAAGGTTTTGCCTTCCACAAACCAGGAGCAGGATTTTCAACATAAATATATTGAGGTTTTGTACAAATCCCGCTATAATAATCATTTGCATTTCCAAACGCTGTATTAAAACCCTCAATACCAAATTCCTCTACAGATGGATCAACCCCTCCATTATTATTTGGTCTTCCAGAAGAACCATAAATCCAACTAGAGTTATCATAAGCATTTAAAGAAAACTCAGAAGCTTCAGAACCATCCAATCCTTCAACGCCCTCCCAATCCAATGCAATCAACAATCTTTCTACGTTTGGAACAGTAAAATTAACTTCTTCCCCATACTTCCCGTCTTTAACCTCTAAATCTTCAAAAACAAAATCAACAGGAACTTTTATATCTGCATCCCATCCACTCTGAACCATGCTCCCAGATCCATCCACAACATACATAATACTCGCATCAATATCTACCTCTCTTTCTTTTTTTTCTGTCTTGCTTCCAATTTTCATTAAATCGGTTTTTCCTCTTTTAATAGAAATATTAATCTGGCTATCAGAAACAGAAACATAAGTTATATCTAAATCTTCTCCCATCAATTCTGACCTTGCCTGACTAATTTCTAAATATCCATTAAGAAATGGCAATAAAAGAAACCAAATTAATCCAACTAAAACCATAACTAAGAAGACTAATAAAACCACTGCAATAACAGCCGACATCCCCCTTTTCATAATATCATGAATCACTCCTTATTTATAATTCTGTTGTTCTATCACAATCTTTAAAAACCCAAAAAGTGATAATTAGATATGGAAATTAAAATAATCAAAGAAGAAAAAGAATCTTTAGACGTAGAAATTAGTAATCTAACTGTCGTAGAATTATTAAGAGCCTACCTAAATAAACAAGATGTTAAATTGGCTGTCTGGGAAAGAGAACACCCTAACAAAAATCCAGTATTGCACATTGAAGCATCAAATCCAAAATCAGTTTTAAAAAAAGCCCTTTCTGCAATTGAAAAGGATATTGACTCAGTGGTTGACGAATTCAAAAAACTAAAATAATTCTAAAAACATATTCTAAGATCATTAAAGCAACCTGGCCATTAAAACCTGCAAACACTGGGATTAAAAGATTATCATCCATTCTATAAACAAGAGATTCTACAACTGTCGCAGTTACTGCCATAACAAAAATCACCACTATTGACATAAAATTAATGGCTCCAAATATGTAAAATATCACAAATCCAATTATTAAATCAATAAAAAATTCTGCTAAAATTCCTTCCCATGCTCTTTCCTTGGAAATCCAATGTCTCCCAAATTTTTGTCCAATTAGGGCTGCACTTAAATCTCCAAAAGTAGTCATCAGAATAACTGCACTAGCAACCCTTAAATCTAAAACAGATAATGCGAGAATCGCACCGATTAAAAAGAAAATATCTCCTCCAAATTTGTCTTTTTCCTTTTTTCTCCTATACTCCCAAAGTCGATTTAAAAAAGGAATTTCTTTGCCAATTTCAATTCTAAAATATTCAAATTCTAGCAAAACAATCAACAATAAAACCAAAATAAGAAGTCCAATCTGTCGACTAAAATTTTCAACAGCAAAATAATAAATTACTAAAATAAAAATAGATAAAAAATGAATAAATTTCCTAGTTAACTCTTTTTTAAAATTCCAAGACATAAAACTACTAACAATATAATCTATTTAAGTTTATTCTCTATCAAATCATAATCAAATTTCTAAATCATCCCCAAACATTTCATCATTTTCCTTCTTTTTCTTCATTTCAACTAAATCTTTTAATTTAATATCTTCAATATCTTCTTTTTTTGAAAAATCAATCTCTCCTTTCTCAATTTTTTCAATCTTCTTCTTTTGATTTAATTTTTGCTCAACATCCTTCAAGATCTCCTTTTCTTCATCTTTTGGGGCTTTAAAACTAATCTCTCTAACTTTTTGATTCAATAATCTAACTTTCAAAGCACCTTCTAATGTTCTCGCCTTTTCAACTAAATTATCCACTAATTGGCCTTTTTCTAACATGTCTAAATCTTCCTCTGAAATGCCTGTCTTTTCAGAAAGTTGCTTTAGACTTAATTTGCTCCTCCTTCGCGCAACTTTCAAGACCCAATCATAGTTATTAACTAAATCCTTTGAATCTTGTTTTACAGGAGGCGCTTTAAGCTTATCCAGGTTTTTGCCCGCAAGTAACTGCTCTTTATTTTTCTTTTTAGAAAATCCAGAAATCCTCTCCATTCTCTCCCTAACTGAGGAGATATGTTTTGACGCCTCAACCTGTTCCTTGCTAGGTTTTTTTATCAATGGAATATTTTCAAGTTCAGAACATTTTCTACAAATCTTCACAATTTTGTCATCAGAAATACCTTCTGATAATATGACCTCCTCATCACTTAATCCACATACTTCACATTTCATAATTAAGAAACTATATGAGTCTTTTTAATGATTATTGTGTTTTATTGTATAGTTCAAAATATTCAGAAATACGGCCCAATTCATCTAATTCAGTCACAACCAAAGACTCATCAACTAAAATTGAAGTCTCACTAATGTTATGCGTCTGCGCCATATAATTTATTGAAGACAAATTCAGGTTCATTGCAATCGGAATTAGGACCATTTGATCTGCTTTCTTTTCCTTTAGTTCTGCCAAAAAATTGGAAAAAACCTTTTGTTTATTTTTCTCCTCAATGTCTTCAGGACCATAATTATAAAGATAAACTACTGTTGAAAAGCCTCCACATTTTTCTTTAATATTAATACTATTTATCCAAAACATAGTCCTCAATAAATCATACCTTTTATGTTGCTCAAGAATCACATCTGTTAATTGATTTGCTGTTTCATATCTGCTCAAAAGTTTTGCTTCTTCATAAACCCGGTCTCCGAATTCAATATTTGATTCTTTAGCTTTTTGGCAATCTAGACCACTTAAATCAAAAGCTTGACTCTGAATTTTTAAATCTAAAAGGTTAATTTCCGATTCAAGATAAATTTCAGAGATGGCATCAGAACGGTTATTTTCAATAAAAATTCCAATTAAGATTCCCAACCCAAAAATAAAAATCGTGATTATTAGGGCCTCCCAAAAGGAATGATAGTCATATTTTTTTGCCATTACCAACTTAAATCTCTTTTAGCTAATTTAAATATTGCGCTTATAGATATTAACGGATAAATCGCCATATAAGCAATCATAAACATGAAGATATTTAAAATATTCCTTCGATGAAGCAAATCCTTTTTAATAAGATAAATAATCAAGATTGTATAAAACAGCCCAACTAAGAATAAAACAGCCCCAAGGTAGTTCAGGACACTAGGGGTAAAATAAAACGTATCTAATTTAATAATTGCCGTATCTGCAACTAAAGAATATTTAACTAGAATATATTGATTAATAATTCTTGAAAGGAACAATGCCACAAAAAGCCCAAGCCCAATTAATCCAAATAAGGAAGAAAAAATAAACAAAGGCAGTATAAAAAAACCTAGAATCCCTTTTTTAAAAAAATATTCCCTATACTTCCAGATCGTCTGAAATCCTCCGACAGCCCACCTTTTTCTTTGCTTCCACCACGCTCTAAAACTTTTAGGCACAACAGTTGTAACAGAAGTATCTAAACACATTTTTCTCTCATAACCCTTGGAAGTCAAATTCCATGTCAACTCAATATCTTCCGTAATATTATCCTTGTCAAAACCTCCCACTTCTTTTAAAATAGATTTTCTATAAAGCGCCAAGGGTCCCGGCGTGACATAAATAGCATTTAATTTTTCCAACAACTTCCTTGTCAAAGCAATCATAGCATACTCAATAGCCTGAATCTTTTCAAAAAAAGTCTTAGGATTCCTAACTAAAACAGGGATTGTAACAGCTCCAACTTTTTCATCATCAAAAAATCCAATCATCTTGCTAATAGAATCTTTCCTTGGAAAAGAATCAGAATCGACAACTCCCACAATTTCTCCTTTTGCAATTTTAATTGCCTGATTTAGTGAATCTGCCTTCCCAGAATTTTTCTTATTTAAAATCTTAAGTTTTGGATATTTTTTTTTCAAAGATTGCATAATCTTCAAGGTATTATCTGTAGACTCATCATTAATTGCAATAACTTCTACTAAATTTTTATAATTAGAATTAAAAACAGCTTCTATAGTTGGGCCTATGGCCTCTTTTTCATTATATGCCGGAATTAAAATAGAAACAGAATATTCCTTAGTAATCTTTGGGACCTCAAATAATTTTTTTCTATTTTTTAAATATACAACTATAAATAAAGACAAAAAATACAATGAAAGAAACATATAGAAAAAATAAACATAGGGCAAAAATTCCATTACTCCTCCTCTTTATTTTTTAATTCTTGTTTTTGCAAATTAAAATATTCATAAAAGTCCTCACTCAAAGCCAATTCTTTAGTGTGTCCGGCTCGTTTAGATGTAACTAGGCCTATTTCTATAAACTTCGCAATGTGGTCATAAGCTTTATTTCCTCTAATTTTAATAATTACTGATTGTTTAACTGGTTGCTTATATGCAATTACTGCCAAGGTTTCCTGTTCTGCCTTTGTAAATTCCGCAGTTCCTGTAGCCAAACGATTAATCATATAATGATATTTTTCAGCAACATCCATTTTCCAACTTTTATTTCGATTGATAAGTCTTATTGCCCCTGTAGAATATCTTTTTTCTAGCCTTCTCAAAATCTCTTTAATCATAATCGGATTTACATCTGTTAGAACAATCAAATCCTGCAAACCCAGAAATTTCCCAGAGATAAATAAAGCAGCCTCAACTTTCTCCTCTGCCTCTCTTTCATTATCTGTAAATTCATTTTCAATTTCCCGCGCAGTAGATTCACTTAAAATAGCCTTACTCGCCCCCTTGCTTTTTTCCATAATAATATATCTATGTGGGCTTTATATTTTTATTGATATTCTAGATATTAAAAAAATTTATAAACATAAAACTTTGCTAACTATATGGGGAAATACAAGCAATTTGCAATTGAATTTATCCCTTTATTAATTGGATTTTTTCTTCAACCACTTGTACACGAAGAATATTTATTCTTAGTAATAATTGTTGCAGTTATTATCGCAACATGGGAAATCAAATATTACAAAGGAGAATGGAAGTTATTAGTTCTGGGCATAGTTTTTAGTTTTATATTTGAAGGTCTTTCTGGACAAATTTATAGGATGCAATATTGGCAAAATGCCTCCCTG
>CAYOTW010000006.1:0-24043 GCA_964407005.1 Candidatus Woesearchaeota archaeon
AATATTTTGAGTTAATGTGGAAAATTTCAAAGCCCCTTTGAATTAAAACTCGCAAAAACATTTAAATAACTCAACCCCTTAAATAACACATGACAAAAAAGAGGAACATAATTTGGCTTTCTGAACTTTCTAAAAAAGATGCAAAAATTGCCGGAAGCAAAGCTGCAAATTTAGGAGAGCTATACAATTTAAACTTTCCAGTACCACAAGCATTTGTAATAACAACTCAAGCATTCAACACATTTATAGAGAAAACAAAAGACCAAATAAAAGAAATTCTTAAAAAAATAAATATAGAAGACACAAAAGACCTCGAAGAAAAATCAAGAGAAATAAGGTCTATAATAATAAACTCAGAAATGCTTCCTGAATTAAGAAAAGAAATATTAGAGGCCTATGATCATTTTAATGTAGACTTAGAAGGTCTTAAATCATCTCCCGATGCAATGGCAATAATGAAATCTGCAAGAGAGCCAATCTTTGTCTCAGTTAGATCAAGCGCTAGTGCAGAAGATCTTTCAGACACCTCATTTACAGGACAACTAGACTCTTTCATAAACATTAAAGGAAATAACGAATTAATAGAGTATGTAAAAAAAGTATTTGCATCAATCTTCACAGCAAGAGCCATCTATTACATAAGAAAAAAAGGATTTGATGACTTTGTATCCCCTTCTGTCATTGTCCAAAAAATGATAAGTTCAGACAAAGCAGGAGCAATATTTTCTCAAGATCCGAGAACCCAAGAAGGAATCTTAATAGAAGCAGTTTATGGACAAGGAAAAGGACTAATCTCTGGAAAAATAAAACCAGACCAATACAAACTTTCAGATGAACTTGAAATATTAAAAGAAAAAATCTCAGATAAAAAAATAGCAATTACAAGAGATGGCGCAGGCCTTACAAAAACAGTTCAATTAACCCCAGAAAGATCAAATCAAAGAACACTAAAAACCCATGAAATAAAACAACTAGCAGAATATGCAAAAAAGATAGAACAACATTATGAAAAACCCCAGGACATTGAATTTGCAATTGAAAACGATAAAATATTCATTTTACAAACAAGAGCAATAACCACATCAAAAAAACAAGAACAAGAAAAATTAGATGGAAACCTACTAACACAAGGCCTTCCAGCTTCTTCAGAAATCGTATCCGGAAATGTTAAAATAATCTTATCGACTAAAGACCTTGAAAAAGTCAAACAAGGAGACATAATAGTCACAACACGAACAACTCCAGAAATGATTTTAACAATGCAAAAGGCTGCAGGAATAATAACTGATGAAGGTGGCACAACATCCCATATAGCAATCTTATCAAGAGAAATAGGAATCCCAGCCATTGTAGGAACAGAAAATTCAACATCCATTTTAAGAGACTGCCAAGAGATAACTATAGATGGATTCACAGGAAAGATATTTGAAGGAAAAGCTAAAAATCAGGAATTAGAGATTAAGCCAGTTTTACAAACAAAAACAAAAGTAAAAACAATAATAGAACTGCCAAAATTCGCAGAAAGAGCATCAAAAACAAACTCCGATGGAGTAGGCCTAATAGAACTAGAAGGAATAATTGCCTCTTCAGAAAAACATCCACTTTACTATAAACAAAATAATTGTTTAGAAGAATACACAAAATTAATAGAAAGAGGACTATTACAAATTGCAGAATTATTTATTGGAAAAGAAATATGGGTTAGAACCCCTGATATTAAATCAGACAAATCATCCAAATTAGAATGTTCAAAAGAATCTGAAAAAAACCCACTGCTAGGACTACATGGAATAAGATTTAGTCTAAAACACAGAGATATATTTAAAGCAGAACTACAAGCAATCAAAAATCTAGCAGATAAAGGGCACAAATTCGGAATCATGCTACCCCAAGTAATCTCTCCTGAAGAAATAAAACAAGCTAAATCAATTTTACAGCAAATGCAAATGCTAGGAAATGAAAATATAAAAATAGGAGCCACAGTTGAAACCCCTGCAGCAACAATTTTAATAAAAGATATTTGTCAGGAGGGTTTAGACTTTATTTCAATTAGAACAGACGATCTCACCCAATACACTCTAGCAGTAGATAAAGAAAATGAAGAAACCCAGCACCTTTACAATGATTTAGACTGGGCAATCAAAAAACAAGTATCAAGAGTAATAAGAGAGTGTAAAAAAAATAATATTAAAACATCCATATGTGGCGGAGCAAGTTCAAAAAAAGAAATGGTAGAATTTTTAGTAAAAGCAGGAATAGACTCCATCTCTGTAAACTCCGATTCAGCCTATGAAATTTCTAAAATAATTTACAATTTAGAAAACTCAAATGAAACAAACCAACAACAAGAAAAACCCATACAAAACAACATACAAGAAAAACAAATTCAACAAACAAACCAAAAACAAGAACAAAAAACTCAAGAAATTAATCAAACTAACAATCCGCAACAAGAAAACAAACCATTCTCGATATTCTAATCAGGACTAGGTATATCAACATTCTTTTTATCTGAATTCAACTCATCCCAAGTTACAAATTCAGTATGCCCGTCAGCATAAGTATAATTCACTCCTGGTCTTTCTCCATAACCTTGATGCAACATATTTGTTCTGAATCTTAAACTACCTAATCTTTTAGAAAAGCCATCATAATGCCTCATCTTATATTTAGGAATTGAATACTCTCTAGTTGTCTCTTCTAATCCCTTTCCTCTTAAAACAAAATCTCCACAAGAACTCCTGCCCATATCCAACAAAGGCCCTACATTAACATTATAAGTTTCTAACCAAACCTTTTCAATCCCTCCATCATTCCTATCTGAAGAAGAATTAACAGGAGTAGTAACCATTTCCTCCTTAACGTCCGGACAATTTGTCAATCCAGCCCTATAAAAACCATCTCCAAGAAAATCATCTGTATCTTTTGGCCCTGTATAAGAGTCCCTTCTCTTTTTTGCTAATTCTACATCCCACTCTCCATCTCTCGGCGTTCCATCTGGAAACCATTCATAAGCCCACATATTCAAATTCTTATGCATTGCATTCTGATTTGTCTGACAGTAAGTAGTCTTTGCAATCGTTTTAGCTCTCATCAATGAAGGAATCAACATCGCAGTCAAAAGCCCAACTATCCCAATACTCGTCAACATCTCAACAAGAGTAAATCCTTTCTTTTTCATAATATCAAAACAAAAAAATCATTTAAAAACCTTGCTATTTTGTTACCACTTAAGAGATACAAGGTAATAGAAAGATTTATAAACCAAAAACAATTAAATAAAATATGGCAGAAAGACCAAGTCCGGCTAATATGAAGTACAAACCTATTGATCCTAGTTCTGACCTTGATATGAATGCTGTTGCAGAAAATTATGAAGCATTTCAAGAATTAGCAAAATCAGATTCCTCTCAAACTACTGGTCTTTTATATGAAGATGACTACGCTCAAATTTTAAAAAATTACCTAACTCCTGAACAGGCAGCAACACAAAAACAAGCAGCACTTAAAATGTCCCAAAATAATTTTGTAGAATTCGCAAGAAATAATTCAGGAGGCCTAGTAGATCTAGTTAATGCATCTCCAGAAGATTTATACAAAATAGCAACATCTCAAGAGCACTACGGAGAAAAAAACCCAGATTATAATGCAATTGCAGAACAAATTCAACAAACAAAAAAAGAACACCAAGTTGCAAGAGAAGATACAACTAGATATTTCGAAGAGTATGTATTAGATGGATGTTGCGAATTCCAAAAACACCTAGCTTTAGCAAATGCAGATGCACATATACAGGCATATCTAGAAGGAGCAGAAGTAGCACAAAGAGAAGCAATTGAAGGATATAATGAAGGAACAACTAGTTTTGTAAAAGACTTAGTAAAAGCAAGAGAAGAACAAGCAAAACCTCAAAGAGAAGAAATAGGAAAATTAGAACAAGAAATGAGGGGCAAATTAGAGAATGCAGAAGATGAGGGTGAAAAACAAAATATCATCGAGGAATACAACGGCAAAATAACTGAAGTTAGAGAAGATGAGCAATATCAAAATGCAATACAGGAAGAACCGATGTTATTATTTACTCTTCTAGGTACTGCATACCAGATACATAAAGCAAAACAAAAAGAAAGCGATAACAATGAAAGCGACGACCAAGACAACAACTAATACTTCTGATCAATCAAATCATCAACAAGCTTAGCCATAACACCTAAAAACTCATCAGATTTATCATACAAATCATCCACTGTTTTACCCTTAATAACTACCTGCTTACCATGAACAATATCCTTAGCAAGATTATGCATTGAATTATAAAAATCAACATACTTCTTTTTCAGCTTCTTTTTTTTCACAAACTCCCTTTCCAAAATATCTCCAATATGTTCTGGAGAAGGAGGTAAAACCTTGGCTGCAATTAAAGCAGCATGAGCAGAATCAACACAAGCCCAATACAATCCCTCAACACTTCCAATCAAAGCCTGCCTAGTCCTAACTAAATGAGTAGGAGCCCTCTGCAATAGCGTATAAATAGACTCAGGGGTAGACTCTATCTTCCCTTTTTTTAATAAAATCTTCAAAGGATCAAAAAATCCACCATGATCAATCAAGGCATCCCCATACCTCAAAACATTAACAACAATCGGATCCCCTCGTTTCAAATCCTCCCACCAAGTAGAAAGTTTAACAGTATTAATATGCAAAGATTTTTTATAAGGATTATTTTTAATGACCTTCCCAAGTTCTTCACGATAATAAGCAACTAACTCAGGATCCCAATTTATCGAAACATCGTCAACAATAATCACTATGTCAATATCTGAATCAGGAGTAGAAGCCTTTTTAGCAGAACTACCAAACAAGACAATCGACTTAATCATCTGACCAAATCTCTGATAAGCCTTTGTAGCAAAATCCATTGCAATCTCTCTCTCAGAAACTAGGTTCATTGTAATAGTCTTACTATTTTTATTTACCTCATTAGACTTCTTGGACTTACTCCCTCTATCTTCTTTCTTTGAAGATTTCTCCTTACCTTTCTTTTTCTTCACCATCCTTTATTAATCATTAGTAGTCACATTTTATAAATGTTATTAATCAATAAATTTTTATATCCTTATTCAATAAAACCATATGAAAAAAATAACTATAATCTCATTTCTAATAAGTTTTATTTTATTATTTCTCTCAATAAATTCAACAATCACCGGAGCTGTAATCAAAACAAATACAAAAATAATCACTCCCTTATTCTTCATCCTCGGCCTAGCATTATTCATCGGAACATTTATCTTATATGTTTCTCAAAGATCGTTAGAATCAATAGTCATTCCAACAGGCACACACGAAGCAGACGAAAAAAGAATAAAAACTGCAATGCAAAATTACAGCAATTCAAAACAAAAACCATATATTTTAGTAACAGGAGAAATACAAAGAGAAAATAAAAAACCAAGAAAAGACAGTCAACAATACACAATCTACCAAGAACTAAGAAAACAATATGGACTAAAACCCTCTGACATGATTATCGAGGGCAAATCAAAAGACACACTAGAAAACTTTTTATTTAGTCTAAAAAAATTACCTTCTGAAGTAAAAACACTAAAAATTGCAACAAGCCCCACACAATACTGGCGATTCAAATTATTTGAACAACAAGCAAAAAAACAAGGTATCTTAGATAGAGATTTTCAAATCCAGCCACTTTATACACAAGAATCAAAAAAAGAATTTTTATACGGCGTCGCAGCATATATCAAAGATTATTTCAGAATAAAAACCTCACAATCATTACAAGAAGCCACCAAAAAAAACTCTGGCTCTTTTACAGAATTCCTAAAAAAATTTTTTCAATAAATAAAATAAAATCTTCATCTCATAAAGAGAAGAATTAACCTCTCTGAAAAACACAAATAAAGGTGAGGAGAATAATTTGCTTCGACAACTATCTGTATAAGATGGAGATGCAAATTGTGAGGAGGGCAATCGACAATATCACAAAAAGAAGATTTTACTAACTAAGGCGAGCGTAATGAAATGGAGCGAGATACTGGGCGGGTCTTTCTTCCGAAGGAAGAAACTTGTAGTGGGTGATAAAAAATCTTCGATAAAAAACTTAAACCCTGCAACAAAAAATTTTACTAAATCTAGGAAAACACCGATAAAAATAGGGACGAACAATTCGCTTCGACAACTATCTGTATAAGATGGAGATACAAATTGTGAGATTGGGTCGCGAGTTTACGAGCAAAAAAGGCATTTTAATTCCTCTCAAAAAAGAAGATTTTTCAATAAATAAAATCTAACTAATATAAAAAACTAACAACCACTAAAAAATAAATTTTCAAAATCCTCATCAAAAACTAAGCATTACTAGTCCCAGAAAACCTCGACTGAGTTCCAGGAATCTGGCCCCCTAACTCCTCTGGCAAAGATGAAAATCCAGAACCATAAGTAGAAAAATGTTTCTCAGGAAGATAAGCCATTGGAAATCCAGAATATCCTCCCATCATCCCAGAAACCTGATTCCAATACGGAGCATTCTTAGCACCATAAATCCCAGAACCAAAAGCTTTCAAAGTAGCAGCAAAAGGAGACTGCTTAAACTGATTATTAGGATTAACCAATGCACCAGCCTCGATAACAGCCCGCGTATCTTTTAATTTCCCCTCTTTCTCTAATGTCTCCAAAATCTCCTTAAACGGAACATTCCCCATTCCCGGAGCAAGATGAGAATCAGAATAACCAAAATTATCAGTAAGATGAACATGCTTAACATACGGAGCAATCTCCTTTGTCTCCTCCTCAATATCCTTCTTAGTAAAACCAGCCTTCCTCATCATATTCAAATGTCCAACATCCCATGTAACACCAATCTTCTCATTAGCAATCTTCTCAGCCTTTTTCTCATTTAATCCCAAGCCTCCCTCCTTCTTAGACTTAGAAAGCTTTTCAATAAATTTCTTCCGAGTCTCCTCAACCATTTTTTTCAAATCACTAGCCCGAGAAAAAGCCATCCCTTGATACATATTCTCTAAAGCCATAATAGGAGCCTTCTCCTTATATTTTTTATAAGCATCAAATGCCAAACCCCCATAAGTATCAGTACTTTTCTCTAATGCAAACTCCTCAACAGGCCTATAAATCCGAGGAACTTTCCCCTCTTCAAGAGGGTCTGTAATTTTCCTTAATTTAGAAAAATATTTATCAATAAAATAAGAATCATGTTTAAGCATCCCAAATGCATCTTTAGATTTACTCTTAGCAATCTCCTTTTGATCTTTCTTCCATTGTTCAGACATCTCTGCTAATTTTTTCTTTTGCTCATCATCTCCCTGTTTATAAGCCTTCTCAAACAAAGCATCAAAAATCATATGAGAATTATGCGAATAATTCTTCACTCTTTCAAGTTTCGGCCCAATCATCTCAAGCCTCCTCTGCTCTTCTTCAGTCAATTTATCCTGTTCCCCATTATTCAACTTTTTCATCAACTCATGCAAATTCCTATCACTAGCCACCTCACTATAAGCATCCTTTAAAACAGCATCATAATCTTTTTTCATATTACTAAAAGAAGTCAATTGATTATCCCACTCACCATAATTTAATTGGTCAATCTCCTCTTGAGCAGTCCTAAATCTTCCGTCTTTTAATTCTTCCTTACTCATTCCAGGCCTAAACCTTGTTTTTTCTTCAGCCAATTTTAATTGCCCAGACTCAGGATCAATAACTACAATCTTCCTTTCTTTAAATCTTCCTTTCTTCCCTGGTTCTTTACTCTTATCCGGTCTTAATTCAGGACCAGGAACATTAACCGCAGAATGAAAAACAATAGGCATCTTTCCACTATTATCTAACTCATGAGCTTTTTCAAAAACCTGCCACATTCTTCTCTTATTATCTTCCCGTGCCTCTTCTCCTAACCACCCTTTTTGCTGATCAAAACCACCTGCATCAATTAAGGGAGCATGAACACTCGGTCTAACACCAGTAAGCTTCATCAAAGCCGCAATCTCCTTAAACTGCTGTTTTGGAATCTGTTCAAATGTATCCGGATTAATAGACTGCAACTCCACATTCTTAACGCCTTCCTTAATCCTAGAAACAACCTCATTCAATTGATTAGCAGTCTGAATAGATGTAGTAGAAGACAAATTACCTCCAGGAAATCTATAACCAAGAAAGTTCCCAAAATTCTCATAGTTCCCAAAATCAGGATTTAAAGAAGAATAACTTTCTGGATAAAATGCTTCATAATTTTGAGTTGCCATCACCTAAATAAAATAACAAATCAGACTTTAAATTTACTTCGGTTTATAATCCTTAAAATCTTTAGTAGCATCAAAATCTGTATCAGCAATATCAGTCGCATCCCTCTTAACACTTTCAATATCATACTTCTCATCAGAAGACTGAAACTCAGACATAGGGTTAAACATCGAAGAATCAAAGTCCCTAAAATCTCTTGTAGCAGAAAAATCTCTACCCTGTGGTCTAAAAACAGGTCTTTCAATATTCTGAAATTGAGTTATAGAAGCCTCTGGCTGAACCTCTTTATATTCTTCCTTCTGAGTCTTTTCAAATTCTTGCCCACTCCCTTGAACTTCATAAACACTATTCGGCTGACTCTCACCCAAATTCTGTCTTTCAGAAGAACCACCTACTAAACTTTCTAAAGAATCCTGTTCCTCGCCCGAAGACAAAATCAAATTCTTAGTAGAAAAATCTCCCCCACTCTTAAATTCATTTGAAAAAGAAGTCTCAAAAATCTCATTTTCCTCACCTTCTAACCCCTCGCCTTCATCTTCCAAACTATCTAAATCATCTTGTTCATCGTCCATCTCCCCAGACTCCTGGCTATCTTCATCTTCTTCTAAATCTTCTCCCACTTCAAAGTCTTCACTAACCATACAAATTTAATGTAAAAAAACTTTAACTATTTTTCTATAACTAAAGAAAAACAAATTTAAGAAAAATTTCTAATTCTCAAAATCTTCCGGAGAAGAAGGCATACCATGCGACTTCTTGTAAACATCATAAATAGTATACAAACTCCCTTTAGCAGAATCCCTTGCATTTTTTCTAACAAGGTCCTCTACCCAATTATCCTTTTTCAAATCACCCACCTTTTCAACCTTATCATCTTTCTTTTTTTTATCAGACTTAAACAAACCAACCAAGGCAGAAAAAGGATTAATATCATCCTGCTTTTTTTCCTCTTTCTTCTTCTCTTCCTTTTTTTCATCATCCCCTAACAATTTATCCAAGTCTTCCTTCAACTCATTCAATGTATCTTCTGTATTCTCTGCTAAAAAACTCAGACCATCTTCCAAATCTTGTTCTCCTTTTTTCTTTTCAATCAATTCCAATTCTTTATCATTCAAAGCATAAGAATCAAAAACAATCTCAACCTTTCCACCAAACCCATAATGTTGTTGAGTAACCTTCTGGGGCATCCCCCTAAAATTTAAACTAATAACAACACAAGAGTAATAATCCTTTTTCAAATTATACTTAACACCCTCTGGAAGTTTAGAATTCTTTTTCTTACCAAACAAAACCAACTCAAACATAGCAGTATTAAAAGCATTAACCAAAGCAGGATCTCCTTCAAAACCCTTTTGCCTCAAGCCCTCAACAGCCTTAAGATAAGGCCTCGCCCACTTAGTATACAACTTCAATGTCTCAACCTGCGACTTTAAATAAGACCTCTCAATCTTAAACCTCTTCCTCAACTCTTGCTCAGACTTCTCCTTCCATTTCTCAAACTCAGAAAAACGCGGAACTAAAATCCTCTTAACCTGGTCATTAATAATCTCATTCTTCTTCAACTCCTCTATAGAATCTGCAATCATAAAACTCTCCCTCAATGTAGTAAAACCCATCTCATAAGACATCTGATGAATACTTCCTCTCCCTCGTTTCAAATCAACATTATCCAACCAAATCTGTTTAAGTGCCAAAAGCCCCTGTTCTTTAATTTTATCGTCATCAGATTTTGCATCATCATAATGTTCTAACCTAATTTCAAACTCCTTTAAATCATAAATCAAATTCAAAATAGATTTTGTAACCTGATTAATCGCACCCAACATTTTAGAACCCTCATCCTGCATTCTCGTCGCTCTTGCCCCAATTTCTGCAAAATGTCCAGAACCAGGAGAGGACATAAAATTATCTGTCGTCTTTTCAACATCCATTCCTAACCCCTGAACAAAATCCAAAAGCCAAAAATAAACAGGCTCTAACTGAGAAGTTGGTGCATCATAAACAATCTTAAAAGAAGAAGCCGGTTTACCTTCTGACATACCCATCTTATCTAAATCCTTTTCCGAATATGCTCCTGTAAGAACAGATTTTATCGCCTCTTTAATATCTCCCATAAATATCTATAGATTGATTGTTTTTAAATTTTATAGTATTTTTAAAAATCCAAAAAACCGAAATAATAGAAAAATAATAGAAAATTCACACAAATAAAGAAAGATATAAAAAGCCCTTATTCGTTCACAGAGTTCAAAATTTTAAAATGATTGAAGAAATTATCAAAGAAAAAACTAGCGCAGACCATCTTTTGTATGTAAGTTTAAAGTATACAAAAACCTGTGACGTAATGCTAAATCTTCTTGCTAGATGGAAGACTATGATGGAACGAAGTTATAATTTTATTATTGAAAAGGCAATCGAAGAGGGAAAAATTCCCGCAGAACCAGAAAGCCCAAAACAGAGAATAGAATTTATAAGAAAATATTTTGCAAATTCAGAACCAATACAAGAAAGTGTTCCCCTATATATCTTCTTCAAAAGAGTCCCAGAACTCCCAAAAACAAGAGAGGGAGAATTTAGAAAAAATGTAAATTTAAAGGTGCAAAAAACTCCGACAAAACAAATAGAGATAAATCTTGAAAAACTTAGTGAATACTCAGAAATTCTCGAAAGATTTATAAGTGAAGTTAAGCATCTTCTTTCTAAGTAAGATGGCTAGAGTTATTGTTATAAACTCAGGAAAAGGAGGGGTTGGAAAAACAACCACTGCAATTAATCTAGGAGCTGCCCTAAATCAATGTAAAAAAAATGTTATTGTTATCGACGCCAATCTCAACACTCCAAATATCGGATTACATCTTGGAGCCCCAATTGTCCCAATCACACTTAATCATGTTTTAAAAGGAAAAGCTGAAATAGAAGACGCAATCTATGAACATTCCTCTGGAACAAAAATTATCCCATCCTCGCTATCAGTAAAAGAACTCACAAAATTTAATACTAAAAAACTCCCTGAAATAGCAAACAAACTAAAAAACCATGCTGACTTTATTATTTTTGATTCAGCTGCAGGTTTTGGAGAAGAAGTAATGGCTGTATTGGGTGCTTCAGATGAGATTATTATTGTAACAAATCCTGAAATGCCTGCTGTAACAGATGCATTAAAGGCTGTAAAAATTGCAAAACAAATGAATAAAGATGTTAAAGGAGTCATTGTAACAAGACATAGAAATGCAAAATATGAAATGCCTTTATCCTCAATAAAAAGTATGTTAGAAACCCCAATAATCGGAGTAATCCCTGAAGATAAAGCAATCAAAGAAGCATTAACAAGAAGAGATGCTGTAATACATACATCTCCAAGAAGTAGGTCAGCAAAAAAATACAAAGATATTGCAAGAAAAATCTTAGGGCCTTCTGAAGATGGTTTAGAAGAAATTGAAAGAGGAATCTTTGCAAGAATATTTAGAAGATAATGGCAAAAGACATAACAGATGCAGAATTTGAAAAAGAAGTTTTAGAAAAATCTAAAGAGATTCCAGTAATAGTAGATTTCTGGGCATCATGGTGTGGACCTTGTGTAATGTTAAAACCAATTTTAGAAAAAGTAGCAGAAGAATATAGTGGAAAAGTAGAAATTGTAAAAATTAATGTAGAACAAAATCAGGAAATTGCAGGCAAATATGGAATTATGTCAATCCCTGCTGTAAAACTCTTTAAAAAAGGAGAAGTGGCAGACGAATTTGTAGGAGCAAAACCAGAATCTGCAATCAAAGAATGGATTGATTCTAATCTTTAAGTTTAAAAGAATTTTTTATAAATTAGACAACCCTATCAAAATTTTGAACTATAAAAAGTTTAAGAAATATCAATGTAATAAATTTTTAAAATATAACTCTCCTAAAATCTAATTTCCTCTTCTTCTATTAGCTCTCAAAGAAGGATAAACCTTTGGAACCTTAACTCTTGAGTTTCTCATCCCTCTTGCTTTCTTCCCAGCACTTGTAAGCCCTCTAAAAGCTCTTGATTTAGGACCCTTGACAATATTTGAATATTGTTTATCACTAACAATCTCTGGAGCACTCCTATCCAATAATATAACCTCATAAAAATAATTTCTTCCATCCTTTCCAACCCAATAAGAATTCAAAACTTCCATATTTTTATATTTAGAAGCAACTCTCTGCTCTGCAACTTCTTTATAATTCATCTTTAAAACTTTTTTATTTGTAAGCCTCTTTGTCCTTCTACCTTTATTAGGCCTTTTCCTTCTCCTTCCACCTCTTCCAATTCTCACTCGAACAACTATAACTCCTTTCTTTGCCTTATATCCTAAAGCCCTTGCTCTATCCAACCTTAATGGCTTATCAACCTTTACAACAGCAGGACCACGTCTCCAGCCAATCATTCTTTCTCTCAAAGTCTCTTTATCTGGCTTTTTCCAAGCTTCTCTCAGATAATGAAATATTCCTTTTACCATGTTTATTTTATTCAATTTTGCCTTTTAAATCTTTGTGCTATTTAATCAGATTATATTAATCTTCTTTATTATCAACACAGACCTATTTCACTTTGTTTAATAGGATATGAGCCTGCGCAGATTTGAACTGCGGGCCTCTGCCTTATCAGAGCAGCGCTCTAACCTGGCTGAGCTACAGGCTCATAAACCTTACAAGAAATAAATCATTTATAAAACTAACCCTTAAACTCTACAAATACCTTTTCATTACTTACAGAATATTTTAAAAACTCTATCTTCAGAGGGATAACCTTGTAATAACACCTATCCTTAGAATAAGCCTTAACCTCAAACCCTTTTTCCAATCTCGTAATTGTAACATCTGATTTTGACTTAACCCCTGGAGTAGAAATTTCATAAATAATTTTATCAGCCAGTCTTCTAACCCTTGAAACAGCATCTTCTTTTTTCAGGCTCTTCCTTCTTTCTAATTCTCTCTCGTCAACACTAAAAATTTCTGGCTTTTCCGGAACTTTTCTAATCTTTGGGTGAACCTTATTTGTCTTAGGTTTACCAGTAGAAACCTGGATTCTAAATCCTCCATTAGGATTCTTATTACCATTCATCTGCTTTTCTAATTGTTTCATTAAAGAATTCATAATCCTATCCAGTCCAAGAGGCATAGGAATATTCTCCCTGATATTGTCTTGCTCGTCGTCCTCTCTTCCAATCATACCAAAATCCTCTTTATCTTTCCAAATTTTAAAAGACTCCCCGCAAAAAGGGCAATAACTATATTTCTTATCAACTTTCTTAGCACACGACGGACACTTCTTTTTTCCCATATTCAAAATAAGTCATTTTCTTTTTTAAAGTTATCCCAACCTAGTCCACATGATGCACTATCTTTCCACGAGGGGTCAGTCTATGAATCTCCCTGATTATACCCCTCACAGGAGTAAACTCTCGAATAATAAACTGTTTTGTAAAGTGATCTACATGCCTCACCTCTTTTAAATACCTAATCCCCACAAATACTACCAAAACCCTCACAAAAACAGAAACTAAAAATACAAACAAAATAGAATTCATAAAACTCACATCTAAAAATATTAAAAAAGAACCTAAACTCGCGCCTGTAAAAAGCCCCACCCCTACTAAAAGATTATGATAACTTAATCCAAATGTCCGTTTCTCCTGACTAACAGAATCATAAATATAATTATTTGTAGCTAAATGAAATCCTGCCCATGCAAATCCTCCAACAAGACCTGGCACAATCATCAAATAAAGAGGATTAGCAGAAACCAGCCATAATAAAGGAGTTAAAATAAGAGAGAAACAAGCAACCCTCAATAAAGAAACATTGCCGAAATTATCAGAATACTTCCCCAAAAGAGGATAAAAAACTAGCTGAAAAACAGTTCCAGAAACAGTTATAGCCATAAACCAGATATATGAAAAACCCAAATCCTTTAACATATAAACAGCAAAAAAAGGCCCAGCAATATTTTTAGCAAACATCATAAAAGCAGTAAAAATAGTAAAAACTCCAAAAGGAGTATAAGGGGCTTTTTTCAAAAACTGCCAAAAAGAAAAATAGTCTTTTTTCCTAACCTTTAAATGAGGCTCATATTGTTGTTTAAACAAAAATACGGTGATAAATCTAAAAATAGAAGCAGTAAGAAATAAAATCCCAAAACCCACCAAAACCAATCCAAGAGTTCTTGAAAAATCCAAAATCAGAGCCGCTAAAATCATCGTAGTCAGACCAAAAAAACCACTGATTTTATTTCTCTTTGAAAAATATCTTCCACGTTCCTCTTTTGCAACCAAAGAGCCCATCCAAGAAAACCAAACAGGATGAATTACAGCACCTGCACAATAAAACAAAGCAATCGCTCCAATCAAAAACCAAGAAACATCATAACCCACATAAAAAAAATAAGCAAGAGCAATTATAGGCAATAACATCAAAGCCTGAAAAAATGCAGCAAGCATAGCAATTTTCTTTCTAGAATATTTTTCAACAAGTTTTGAAGAATGTAATTGAATTATCCCCGGCAACAAACTCGACAAACCACTCAAAATTCCAATCTGACTAGAAGTCGCATTTAAAGCCAAAGCATAAGGAGAAAAATAAGAATTACCAAAACTATTAGTAACCGCTGCAAAACTCCCTTCTTTAATACTAACATCTAAACTCTTTTTAATTCTCTTTTTAATAATCGGATGGTTCTCTGACAACACCTCTTTTTTCTTTTTCATAAACATCCAAGAAACAACCTATATAAAAACATTTTCAAAAACACTAAATTTATTAATCATCAAATTGTCTAAGAACATGACAGAAAAATTTTATGTAACCACTCCAATCTACTATCCAAACGACATCCCTCACATAGGGCACGCATATACCACAGTCGCAGCAGATGTAATCGCAAGATGGAACAAACTAATTGGAAAAGAAGTGTTCTTTTTAACTGGAACAGACGACCATGGGAAAAAAATAGCCGAAGCTGCAGAAAAAAAAGGAAAAAGCCCAAAAGAATTCACCGACGAGCTAATCCCAAAATTTAAACAAGCATGGGAAAAACTAAATATTGAATATGACCAATTCATAAGAACGACAGACAAAGACCATGAATTATTTGTAACACAAATCCTACAAAAAGTATTTGACAAAGGCGATATCTACAAGGGAGAATATGAAGGATTTTATTGCACCGGATGTGAACAATACTACACAGAAAAAGAACTAGAAGAAGGATGTTGCCCAATACATAAAAAGAAAGTAGAAAAATTAAAAGAAGAATCTTACTTTTTCAAACTATCAAAATACCAAGACAGATTACTTGAACTTTATGAAAATAATCCAGAATTTATCTCTCCAAAAAACAGAAGACAAGAAATCATCAACAGAGTTAAAGAAGGTCTCAAAGACCTCTCTATTTCCAGAACAAGTTTTGATTGGGGAATCCCACTACCATTTGACAAAAAACATATCTGCTATGTCTGGTTTGATGCTTTATTCAATTATTATTCTGCAATACAAGATAAAAAAGAATTCTGGCCTGCAAATATCCACCTAATTGGAAAGGACATCCTCTGGTTTCACTCAGTCTATTGGCCTGCATTTTTACTATCAGCAGAAATAAAAATTCCAAAAAAAGTTTTTGCACACGGCTGGTGGACATTTGACAAAGAAAAAATCTCAAAATCCCGAGGAAAAGTAATAAATGTCGACGAACTAGTTTCAATCGCAGGAACAGATTCAGCAAGATATTTTTTATTCAGAGGGGCATCATTTGGAGACGATGGTGACTTTTCAACAGAAGCTTTAATAGAAAGACACAATAACGAACTAGCAAACAAACTCGGCAACCTTATATCAAGAACATCTACTTTAACAGAAAAATATGGCTTTGAATCTAAAAAAGAACTACTAAAAAAACTAAACAAAGAAAAAATTGAAAACCATTTTGAAAAATATGAATTAGACAAAGCACTATCAGAAATATTTACTTTCATTGATAAATGTAATGAATACATACAAGAACAAAAACCCTGGGAAACAAAAGACAAAAAAGTTCTAGGAAATCTTGTTGAGTCAATCAGAAAAATATCTTTCTTTTTAACTCCCTTTATCCCAGAAACAGCAGAAAAAATTAAACAAACATTTGAAAAAGAGAAAATAAAAAAAGCCCCAATGCTCTTTAAAAAAATTGAACAAAAAGTTAATAAACAAACAGAAATTAAAGAAGTCATGGAAAACATAGCTCAAATAAAATTTGGAGATTTTGCAAAATTAGATTTAAGAGTTGCAGAAATAAAAAACATTGAAGAAGTAGAAGGGGCAGATAAACTCTACAAAATAGATTTAGATGTAGGAGAAATAGGAAAAAGAACAGTTTGTGCAGGACTAAAACCATTTTATGAAAAATCAGAATTAGAAAATAAAAAAGTAATTTTATTATCCAACCTAGAACCAAGAAAACTTAAAGGAATAGAATCACAAGGAATGTTATTAGCAGCCTCAACCTCGGACAACAAAAAAGTATCCTTGCTAACTACTGAAAAAGATATTAAAAACGGTGCACAAATAAGTTAAAATGAATAAAAAAGTAATATCTGCAAACTTCACACATCATCCAGAATATGTAAGAAAAATAGCAGAAGGATTAGCCCTTTCAATTCAGAAAAAATACGGGGTAGAATTTAAAGAAGGAGAACAAAGAAGAGACCGCTCTATGAAAAACCTATTTTTAGGAGAACAATACAAAAGCCTTACAAGCCCGGGAATTTCAATCCAAACAAGTCAAAGAAATAAACATGACAACACAATCATAATAGAATTCGATAAAGACCAACATCCAGATCTTGACAGATCAACAAATGGAAGACATTCAATGAATACACTTATCCGAACATTACAAAATTAATAATCATGGATTCAAAAGAGTATCGCCTCTTGCAATATTTTAAAAAAAATATAATAGCTCCTACTCTCTTAGTTGCTTTTACATTGGGAGCATATACTACCTATGGATTATATCAGCCCTCAACCCCAAAAAATAAAACAACTCACACTCAAAAAATTAACAAACTAGAAGAAACTACTCATAATCCCTCATCGGATTCAAATTCCGTCTCTGCTTCCCTGAACTATCTGAAGAAATAACATCATCAATTCTTAAAATCATAATAGAAACTTCTGAAGCAGACGAAATAGCCTGTGTCTTAACTTTCAATGGTTCAATAATCCCATTTACTAAAGTATCTTCAACCCTTCCAGAAAATAAATTCAAACCAAAATTCTTTTTACCTGAATCATGAGCTACCTTTAATTCAGTCAAAGCATCAATAGGATCCATTCCTGCATTCTCTGCTAAAGTCATCGGAACAAACTCCAATGCCGATGCAAATTCCTCAACAGCAAGCTGTTCTCGACCTTTCAAAGATTGTGCATACTCCTTTAATCTTTTAGATAATTCAATCTCAACACAACCGCCCCCTGCAACCACTTTTGAATTCTTTAATGTGGCCGCAACATCACCTAAACCATCTTTCAAAGCCCTCTCAATCTCGTCGATAACATGTTCTGTGCCTCCTCTAATCAAAATTGTAATAGCCTTAGGATTTTCACAACCAGTAATATAAGTCATACCGTCTCCATTCTCTTTAATCTCTTCCACACTCTGCGCACTTCCTAAATCTTCTGAAGACAACTCCTTTAAATTAGAAACAACCTTCCCATTTGTAGCCTTAGCAATCTTCTGCATATCACTCCTTGCAACTCTCCTAATAGCATAAACCCCTGCACGAGCCAAATAATATTGCGCAACCTCATCAATCCCCTTTTGACAAACAACAACATTAGCTCCAGACTCCTTAATCTTCTCAACCATCTTTCTCAAAATACCTTCCTCCTGATTCAAAAAATTCTGTAACTGTTCAGGACTAGAAACTGAAATTCTAGTTTCTGTTTCAGGACCTTTAATCTCTAAAGCAGAATCAATCAAAGCAAGCTTCGCATTCTGAACCTTTGCAGGCATATCATCTGAAACACGCTCATTATCTAAAACAATACCTTTAATCAATTCAGTATTCTCAATAGACTGCCCCTTCTGTTTTTCAATTTTAACATCATCCAAATTCACCTTCCCATTTTCAGAAATAAGTTTAATAGCCTCAACAATAATATCGTCAAATTTCTCCTTAACATACTCTGCACCCTTGCCAGTCATAGCAGTCTGTGCAATCTTCATCAACTCTTCTTCAGAATCAATCTCAATTGCCAATTCATTCAACAACTGCTGAGCTTTTTCAGACGCCAACCTATATCCTCTTGCAATCAAAGTCGGATGAATTTTTTGGTCAAGCAACTTCTCTGCATTTTCTAATAACTTACCTGCAAGCATAACAGCAGTAGTGGTCCCATCTCCAACTTCTTGCTCCTGAGTTTTAGCAATCTCAACAATCATCTTAGCAGCCGGATGCTCAATCTCCATCTCCTCTAAAATAGTGACTCCATCATTCGTAACAATAATATTTCCAGTAGAATCAACCAACATCTTATCCATCCCTTTAGGCCCCAATGTAGTCTTAACTGTCTCAGCAATAACACGTGCAGCTAAAATATTATTCCTCTGTGCATCCTTGCCAAGGTACCTCTGAGAATCCTCTGGTAAAACATAAACTGGTTTATCTGCCATACACAAAATAACTCACCTGCTTTTTTAAGGATTATTGTGATTTAAAGATACTAAACAAACTCTCAAGTAGTTATATAAATATTTAAAATACCAATTTATGTAAACACATGGAAAGTGGAATAAAAGTAGGGGATTTAATGACTCGCGATTTTATATGGACATCCCCTGAAACAAATCTAAAAGAATGTGCAAAAATTATGATTAAAAAAAGAGTTGGAAGCCTAATCATAAAACAAGGCGACTTTCTAAAAGGTATCTTAACAGAAAAAGACATACTTTGGGCAGTTGTAAAAAAATCAAAAAAAGACCTCAACAAAATCTATGCAAAAGATTTAATGAAAAGAAAAGTTGTAACAATCAAACCCTCTTCAGATATAATAGAAGCACTAAAAAGAATTAAGAAAAAAAAGGTTAGAAGACTTCCTGTAATAGAAAACAAAAAAGTCATAGGAATGCTTACAACAAACGACATTCTAAAAGTAGACCCTGGCTTATTTGAACTAATTTCAGATTCTGTAAAAATAAAAGAAGAAACAAAAAAACTCAAAAACTTGCCAGATAAAAGAAAAGCAGGAACCTGTGAAGAATGTGGATCCCAAGAACTCCTATACAAAGATGACGGCTCATGGCTTTGCCAAACTTGCTACTTTAAAAAATAATCAAGAAATTCGAGGAGAACTTCTTACAACAATATATCTCCCATCTTGCTTTCTTACTCCCTGGCTATATGAATACATCTCCCCATCCCCTCCTCTTTCAGTCACCCTACAAAGATCACAATTAGGCAATCTTACAGCCCTTTTTAAGCTCTCCTTACTATCTCTGTCAACAATCTCCTCAATAAATCCAGTATCAATTCCACGCCCCCTATCAAAAACAGACCCAGCCATAAGAATACATAGTTCAGCATACTCTCCAATATTCCTTAAAATTTTTTTCATAAAATTAACTATAAATAAACATTATAAACTTTACTAAACAAATATCTAAACATTTAAATATTCGTCTTTATATTAAATTACAAAGATGGCAGACAAATCAGATGTTTTTGAACAAACACTAAAACACAACGGATTCTTTAATTTCAGCGACCTGTATTCTCACTGTTATGACTGGCTAAAAGACCAGGGATATAGCATAAAAGAAAAAGAATACTCTGAAAAACATTCAGGGGAATCTAAGGAAATTCAAATAGAGTGGGAAGCAGGAAAAGGAGTTTCAGATTACTTAAAGAACACAATCAGCTTAAAGTGGCATATAATCGGCCTAAAAGAAGCCCAAGCCCAAAGAAACGGAAAAACTGAAAAAACAAATAAAGGAAGTCTAAAAATAAAAGTCTCTGCAACAATTGTAAAAGACAAAGAAAGCAAATGGGAAGATACCCAATTCTGGAAATTTATGAGAGGAATTTATGATAAATACATAATCAGGACAACAATTGAACAATACGAAGGAAAACTCAAAGACAAAGCAGAATCCCTTGTAGAAGACATAAAAGAATTTCTAACTGCAGAAGGAAAAAGGTAAGTTTTATAAAATCTTTCTATCTCTCTTAAATATGAAAAAAATAATTTTTGCGCTCCTAACAATCCTCCTTGTGGCTTCAGTTTCTGCACTAACAGTCAAAGAAGACACAATAAGAAATACAATAGTTTCTGAATTTAATCAGCCTGCAGAATTCGACCTGATAATTACTGGAGCAGAATCAGGAAGTTACAATGTCTATACACTAACAGATGTAAAAATAAATCCTTCAACATTCCAACTTAAAGAAAGCACCAATAAAATAACAATCTACGTCTATCCTACTGAAAATTTTGACACAAAAGGCTTTTACACCTTTACATACACAATAAAGTCAAACAAAGAAACATATCAAGATAAATTAACAATAAAGAGTATAGGCCTAAAAGATGCAATAGAAATCTCTTCTGACACTATTGACCCAGAAGATAATGAAATAAAATTCTATATTGAAAATAAAGAGAATATAAAACTAGAAAATATAAATGTAAAATTTTCCTCAGATTTATTTAAACAACAAGAAACAATAAGCCTTAAACCTTATGAAAAAAAATATATCACTGCAAATCTAACAACTGAACAAATAAATAAAATAAAAGCAGGAAATTATATTCTTGATGCAACTTTTGAAACAGACAAACAACCAGTTGAAACAAAAGGTAAAATATATATCGGAGAGAAAAAAGGCATCTTAACACAAAAGGATTCTGCTGGACTTTTAATTAATACTAACACAATAACAAAAACCAATACTGGAAATGTTCCCCAAACAATTTCAATAAATTTAAATAAAGATATAATCTCCAGACTATTTACAAATTTTAATCATGAACCTACATCAATCACAAGACAAGGTTTTTCAATAAAATATACTTGGAAAGAAAAATTAGACCCCTCTCAAAACTTTTCAGTAAAAGCAAAAACAAATTACTTTTTCCCAGTCTTAATAATCCTATTAGCCGGAATTGTAATCCTTGGCTTCAGAAGATACACTCAAACAAAAATAGATGTAAAAAAATCTGTTTCCCATGTTAAAACAAAAGGCGGAGAATTTGCACTTAAGGTAAATCTGAATATAAAGGCAAAAACAAGATTAGAAAATGTGTCTATTATTGATAAGATTCCCCCTATAGTAAAAGTCTATAAAAAATACGAAACAACAAAACCAGATAAAATAGACACAAAAAATAGAAGGTTGCAATGGAATATTGGAGACCTAGAGGTAGGAGAAGAAAGATCCTTAAATTACATTGTTTATTCAAAAGTAGGCGTTGTTGGACGTTTTTCCCTGCCTGAGGCATTATGTGTATTTGAAAAAGAGGGAGAAATCCATGAAACTGAATCAAACAAAGTATTTTTCCTAAGTGAACAAACAAAAAAAGAATAATTCTATAATGGAAAAAATTTATGCAAAAATCAAATCTAAACCAGAAGACTTCATTGTAGAAGAAATAGCAGAAAAATGGAATTGTTCTATTTCTGACAAATGGGTCAAACAAGAAATCCAAAAAGCTGATAAACAATTTTTATGGTGTGAAATGGAAAAAATCGATATAGACCATTTTAGTGCAATGAAAATATTGTCTGAAAAAATTTCTACAATGCCAAGCAACATAGGATATGCAGGAACAAAAGATAAAAGAGCCTGGACATCACAAAGAATCTCAATTGAAAAACCAAACCTTGAAAAAATTAAAAACTTCGCCCATGAAAAAATTTATTTAAAAAATTTTAAATGGAATAAAAGAAAAATAAAGCTCGGATATCTTGAAGCAAATAAATTTACAATTACAATAAGGCAAGTTACAGACACAAAACCCCTCAGTAAAATCAAAAAAACAAAAGACTTTGCAAATTTCTTTGGAAAGCAAAGATTTGGAACTACACGAAAAAACAATGTAGAAATAGGAAAACTCATTTTAAAAAAACAATTCAAGGAAGCAGTTATGAAAATTCTAACAGACACTTCAGAAAAAGAAAAACCAGAAGTCCAGGAAGCAAGAAAAAGACTATTGCAGGAAAAAGATTTTGAAAAAGCAAAAAAATATTTTCCTTGCTATCTTAAATTAGAAAACCAAATTATAAGATACCTTGCAAGAAAAAAACAAGACTATGTCGGAGCACTAAAAAGAGCTAATAGAAAAAACATCCTCATGTATGTTCATTCTGTTCAAAGCAAGATTTTTAATGAAATTCTTGAAAAATGTTTACAAGAAAATCTTAAACCTGAAAAGATTATGTTACCGGGATTCAGATTAGAATTTTCACCAAGCAAACTTGGAAAAATAGAAAAACAAGTTTTAAAAGAAAATAATTTAGAATTACGAGACTTTAATCTAATAGAAATATCTTACCTAAGGCTTAAAGGAACATACAGAAAAGCCTTTTCACAAGTAAAAGATTTAGAAATCATAACTGAAAACGATGAACTAAATAAAGACTGCAAAAAAATAATCCTAAAATTTACACTCCCAAAAGGAAACTATGCAACAACCTTTTTAAACCAATTTTTTGAGTTCATCTGAAGTATAAAACTCAACTTTTTTTAAAATTCCACTAACAACATCTCTTGTATTTGTCTCCAATCTATCTGAATTTGCAACATCATTTAAAAAACCTATTTCATTAGAATAATCTCCCTCCAATCTTAAAAGACAAGTCACAGCATTCTGAGCATAAGTTCTAAACATCCCAGGATCTTCATCCATTCCATTATAACTTCCTAAAAGACTTCTAAGATATCCTTTAACCCGGCTCAAATTTGTTTTATCTGATCTTCTAAATTCTGGCCATTGACCCGGAGCAAAACTCCTCATGCCACATCCTTCCATTTCAATAACTTCGATAAAGTCTTTGCATTTTCCATATTTCTGTCATTCATATGGTTTACAAAAGACAAAGCATTAGAACCTGCAATTCCTAACCTCTCTTCATAATGGTCTCCTAAAGGAGTTCCCTCAACTAATCCCTCATAGGTCCTCAAAACATGAAAATAAGCGTCCATAATACCCTCCTTCTTTCTCAATCTTGTCAAATTTTCCATCACTGACTTCTTAGCAAAAGTCTGTGCAGCCTGATCTAAAAATTTAAGATCATCATCCAACGCTCCTTCCCCTAATAATTCTGCCAATCCTTCATTAAGAATCTCTCCCGCATCCTCATCACTAATTCCACCATATCCTGCATCCTTCACTTCTTCAAAATCATAATCTAGATTAACTTTCCATCTATCTCCACTATTTCCAAAATTAAATCTGTTGTAGTTTTCCATACACCAATCTATAAAAAAGACTTTATAAATCTTTCTATTGTTGTATCTTTCTAGTAGTTAAAATAAATAAAAATATCTCAGCAAAGGTTTAAAAATAAATCTCCCCCAGTATAATCATCCCGCCATAGCTCAGTGGTAGAGCATGCGGCTGTAGCATAATGTGGACATTCCTCTTTGCGAGGACAGAATGAAGCACAACAAGCCCATACTCGGTTTTGCATTGCAGAACCCGCAGTGTCCCCTGTTCGAATCAGGGTGGCGGGATTATATTTATTGTCTGATTCGAACTTCGAATACTTACATTCG
>CAYOTW010000006.1:24143-27227 GCA_964407005.1 Candidatus Woesearchaeota archaeon
GAACTTCGAATACTTACATTCGTGAGAATGGAAGTTCCCAAAAATCTTGGATTTTTTAGGACAGGGTGGCGGGATTATATTTATTGTCTGATTCGAACTTCGAATACTTACATTCGTGAGAATGGAAGTTCCCAAAAATCTTGGATTTTAAAACTACAAAATTAGAAATAACTTTAAAGTAATAACAAAAACAAAAGTTTAAAAACTTTCAAAGCTTTTTATCAAAATGAACAAAAAGGCAACCCCTCCTTTTTTAACAATAACAATTGCAATTTTATTAATCCTCACAGGACTAACCATAGTCTACATTCTAAACCCTCAAATTAACCAAAAAGAAATAAATTCCAACCCTCAAATTACTATTTCAAATGCCCACCTAGAATCAAAACCCTCACAAATAGAAATAATAAGTAAAAACCAAGAAATAACCAAACTAATTTTTACATTCTCATCAAAAAAAGAAACAAAAATGATAATAAAAGAATACAAAAAAAATATTATTTTAAACCAACCCACAAAATACTTCTTCAATCAAAATCAAATACCTGATAAGACTAACAGAATAAAAATCTCTGCAATATTAAACTCAGGAAAAATTACAACAACATTAGCAGAAAAACGATTAAAATACTCTGAGCAGACTATAACACACAATAAACCCTCCCAACCAATAGAAAAAAACAAGAACCATAAAAAATCAAAAAAAAATAATGATAGGGATAATGATGGTATAAAAGACTCTGAAGATAACTGTCCAGAAATTTCAAACCCCTCGCAATCAGATAGGGATAAAGACAAAATAGGGGATGCATGTGATCCAATATGTAACATCAAAATACAGGAAAATCTTATTTTAAATCCTCATATAGGCTGCGATATTGATAACAATTCAATCCCTGACAATTGGACAAAAATTAATGAAAATGAAAAAAGAATATTAAGCTGGGAAAATTATTCATTAAAAATTCAAAACAAAGAAAACTGGCCAGAATCAAAAAACTGGTTTCAATGGAGACAAAAAATAAACTTAGAACCAAACCAGTTATATTCTTTCTCTGTCTCTTTTGCTACAAACAAATTAGAACCAAACATAAAAAAAGACAAAACAATGGATGGATCAAGTGCATGGTCTGGAGTCTCGTTAAGAACATACGACCAAAACAATACAAGACTACAATCAAAATACATAAGACCAAAAGGTCCTGAATTCGCACAATGGGATGAAAAAAACTGGGTTTACAAAACCTGGAAAACCTCTGAATTCTCAGGTTGGGAAACCAAAAAAATATACATAAAAACTGCAAATAAAACCGCCTACGCAATAATCCAAATAAACCTTCCACTAAATGGAATAATCTACGCAGACAATTTCTCACTTAAAAAAATAAAATCAAACCCTCAAGAATATCCTTTAAAAGACGAGGGAAAAATAAAATTTATGAAACATAAAGGAGAAGACTTCTTTCCAATAATTTTAAGCGCTTACCCTAATAGAAACAACTCAGTAATTCCATTAAAAGAAATAAAATCTTCAGGCTTTAATACAATCGGAGGAATTAATTATAATCCTCAAAACTGGGATTTTGAAAAACTTCTACAAGAAGCTGAAAAACACAATCTTGCAATATTCGACAGTGCTTCAAATCCAGTATGGAATAAAAAAGAAGGTTCAACCTGGATAAATGATCCCAATAAAACAACAAACTATGGAAAACCTGAAAAAGAAGTTTTAACAAAAAGATTAGAAAAATGGAATAACTCAGACAACCTTCTATTCCTCAGAGGAATAGATGAAATGCAACCATGCCATACTGCAAGATACAACTCATTTATTAATGCCTTAAAACCTTTTCAAAAGATAAATTCATTTATAAAAAATAAAAGACCCGGCACAAAAACATACTATAACTTTTGTGGTAGGGCAAACGCATACACAGGTATACCTGATGATTTAATAACCTATTACTTTAATATTACTGATGTGATTAGCTATACATGGAATCTCCCTCTAGCATATCCCAAAGAAGGACAAACACATAAAATGGGAGAAGTTGGAAAAATGATTTTATGGTCTGTAGAAAGATCCAAAGAACTCAATAAAAAAGTAGATGTGTTAGCCTTTGGATTTGGCGTTTATTGGTGGGCTGATTGGGACGATAAAAAAGCCGGATGGAGATTTGGGGAATACATGCCATTCAATCTTCAAAGATTTCAAGTTTGGGACCAGATTATTAACAGAGCCAACGGAGTTTTATTCTTCACATATAGACTAAATTTAGACAATAGATATTATAACCTACATTGGAAACAAATTACAACAATAACAAAAGAACTAGATTCACTTTATGAAGTGCTATTAGAACCCAATTACTATGATGACTGGAAAGTCAGCGACGATAGAATAGATATTATGATGAAAAAATATAACAAAAAAATTTATTTATTTACTGCATCCACACATTACAAAGACCTAAAAAATATTACCATAACATTAGAAGATTACAAACTTAAAAAAGTAACTTCAATAAATGACATTAAAAACGGAGATATAGAGAACCCTATAAACAGGACAATAAATATAAACCCTGACTCCCATAGTTTTACAGATGATTTCATAGGAGACTATAATGCCACACCAGATAATTTAGACTCTCCAGGATATGATGTAAATATATATGAAATAGAATACATATGAAAACCTATACAAAATACATAACAATAAATACAAATAAAGAAAGAGAAATAATAAACATAACCTCAGAAGTAAGAAACGCAATCCAGGAATCAAAAATAAAAGAGGGAATTATCCTAATAAATTCAATGCACATCACATCTTCAGTTTTCATCAACGACGAAGAATCTGGTTTAAAAAAAGACTTTTTAAAATGGCTAGAAGAGCTTGCACCTTCAAAACCATTCATGCCTCCAAAAGGATATGAACACCATCTAACAGGCGAAACAAACGGAGATGCCCATCTTAAAAGAACAATAATGGGTCGTTCTGTAACTTGCGCAATCACAAAAAGAGAGCTAGACTTCGGACCATGGGAACAAATATTCTACGGAGAATTCGACGGAAAAAGA
>CAYOTW010000007.1:0-25447 GCA_964407005.1 Candidatus Woesearchaeota archaeon
CTAAATCGCTTTCATCCACGACTTAAAAGAAGTGGATTTCCCGCTCAAGGATTAATCAAAGCCCGCCTTCCAAATCAATCATATATTTCCCTTCTTGCAACTTAAAAACAATCGGCTTCCTATTCATCAAAGAAACTAAATCCAATTCAAACTTTCCAGGGCCCAAAACACGAACAGACTCTAAATCCAAAATAACAGGCTTTTCCTCATCTTTAATGTCCAAAATATCCCTCACATCCTTCTCTACCTTCTTCTTATCAACCTTGCTAAACTCTCTCATCGGGGCCTCTTCTTTCTTAAGCCTTTCAACCTGATCATCACGAACATAAAAAAAGAACTTACTACTACAGCTAGAACAACCCTCTAGTATCTCCCTACTCCCAGCTTCAATAATCTTACCACAATGTACGCATTGGTGTGGCATTTTATGAACTTGCTACCTCTAGTTTAGTTGATAAAGGTTTATGAAATGTCATCGGCATTTTATGAACTTGCTACCTCTAGTTTAGTTGATAAAGGTTTATGAAATGTCATCGGCATTTTATGCTTTTGGCTATCTAAAGCCAACCCCCCTGTTTATTTCTTTAAAAAAATCTTTTTTCAAAAAGTTACTATCTTTTAAAATTTCAATTTCCATGAATAATTAAGAAAAACAGATTATAAAAATCTTATGAATTAGACCCATTATCTACAAACTCTATCCTAATTTTATTGAGGAATCACAATCATAGAATTATCCTCAACACCATCTAAAACACCAGAATAAGCAATAGAAGAATTAATCGATAAAGCCTCAATCTCAAATATTTCCACATTAGAAGGCTTACCATACCCAGTTAAATTAAAACATTTAGTAACTCTCTCCCCTTCTTGAGGTGCCTCATCTGCATCCAAAATACTAATCAAAGACTTCTCTTGAATATTAAAAATAATTTTAAATCCAAAATCATTTTCCTCGCCTTCCACCTGAACACAAGCTACTTCCTTTTTCTGATTATAAATGGTAATGCCCCCAGTAGTATTTATCACAACGTCTTCTCCCTCTTCCAATCCCAAATTTTCAGTCATCAAAGGCCACAAAAAAAATAAAGAAAAAGATGCTCCAACAGCAACAACTAAAAAGATTATAACAAAAACAGAAAACATAGATATCCCCGAGGGTTTATCCCCATATACACCATTAAAAGAACTAGAATTATCATTTTCAAAATCATTACCTAACTCTCTTAACTTTTCTTCCTTGCTCTTCTCGGGATTATTTATTTTTACACTATCTTCATTAAAACCCTCCTCTTGCTTAACATTCTCCTTATTTTCAGAATTAGAATTATTTTGAGAAAGCCCATTAGAATCACCTTCAGAGCTCTTATCTTTATTCAACTCATCTGTATTATCCTCAGGCATATTATCTTCTCCCATTATCTTCTCTTTAACATCAATTCAATCTTTTTTGGATCTTGTTTCATCTCCTTAACAACCGAAGCAGGACCAATTATTGTAACCGCGTCTTGCTCACCAACTAAAATCCTTGCAATGTTCCGCCTAACCTTTTCAAACAATGAACTATGCTCACTATCATTAGAAAGAGTTGCAATCTCCACTCCCTGAAAACCATCAATATTTCCAATCAAAGTCATTGTATTCTCAATTAATTTACTCTCTTCTTCAGGTTTTAATTTTCCCTGCAAAATTATTAACTTATTTTGTAAAACCAAGCCCATAATTTTCTTAATCCGCGCCAAAGCTTCATCATGAGCAATCTCTGAATAAGGCATAAAATGTATAGTTAAATCATCCAAACTTTTTTTAGATTTTTTAGAAGACTTTTTTGATTTTTTAGACTTCTTAGACTTTCCCCCTTTCTTTTTTACCATTATTATTTTGTGTATTCTTTATTATTTAAATCTTTCATCAAACCTTTTTAACTAGTTTAAATAATGATTCATAAAATTCCTCTACATTTTTCCCTGTTTTTGCAGAAACCCCTACCACCTCATACTCTGGAAATGCCTTTTCAACTTTTTTAATATCTGATTTTTTCAAATCAATCTTATTAGCAACAATCAAAACAGGAATATCTCTTGCAACAAGATTTCCAATAATAGTAATATTCACTTGAGAATATGGATTAACAGTAGAGTCCATTACAACAATAACAGCATCCATATCATCCAACCATTTAATAGAATCTATAATCCCTTGTGTCGCTTCCTTAGCCCTGCTTTGAGCCTGCTTTTTCTTTAAACCAAACTTCAAAAAATCCTCAAAATCAATCTTAGTAGCAATCCCAGGGGTATCCACCAACTTAAACTCTAACTTCTTTCCATCTCTCTCTAAAACAACCTTCTCCTTAAACTGAACATTCCTCGTTTCATGAGGAACCTTTGAAACAGAACCCAAATCTTCTCCCAACCAATCCTGACAAATCCTATTTGCTATAGAGGTTTTTCCTGCATTAGGAGGTCCATAAAAACCTAACTTAATCTCTCCCTTTTTCTTAAAAATGCCATTAAAAACCCTCCTAGCAAAATTCTTAATTATCTTGATTACCATCTGTTTATACCTCGTACATTTGATTTATTAAAGTTTTGGCTATTTTGTTGCGCATTCTCAGTAGCAATATTCTCCTTCACCCTCTTATTTCTAAAATACGCAAATATCTTTTCAATAGGAATAAATTCATACATGCCCACTTTCTCACCTTTAGCCTTTCCTAAAGCATAATTAATCCTCTCCTTACTCCACTTTTTATCCTTTAATTGCTTAACAATTTCCTTATCACTCATTCCTCGAGCCCTTGCATTTGTAATATACATAACAAGATTAAACAATTGTTTCCGATCTTTAAACAAATGAGATTCATATCTTGACTTATACCAAACTTGTAAAGCAGTATAAACAATCAAGGCAATAAAGAATAATAAAAATAAATAAAAAATAGTCCAACCAATAGGCTTACAATCATTCCTACAATTATCTGGATTCTCTCCTTCCTCACAAACTCCATTAAAATTACAGGCATCAATCTGAACATCTAAAGGCAACAAAGATAATTTTGGAGAAACAAAAAAACCAACTTCAGAATCAGTATAAAAACTAAAACTCCTTTCTTCATTTGGTTGTAAAACAAAAACACTATACTCTCCTACCTTCCGAGCAGTCTCAGACTCAAAATATAAATCTTCTAACTTTTTATCAATAAACAAATAAGTCTCTTTATCATAATTAGAAGTCAAAGTCAAATCATAAACATTCATTAAATCTTTTTCATCGCCTTCATAATCAATTAAATTAATTTTAGTTAAACCAACACTCCCTTCCAGATTCTCCAATTGCCATTGCATAATTGAATTTTTATACCCTTCAACAGAATCAGAACTCCCACCTGCAAATTCCACAACAGCTTCTGGATTAATCACTTCCATCTCAGGAATATAAGGCATTTCTTGATTTTCCCCAATATAAATTTTAGAGGGCACATTTAAAGCCTCTAGCTCCAATGCAATATCCAAATACTCCACATCCTCATAAGCTGATTCTTTCTCTCTTTTCAACCTTGATAATTCTTCTTGATAAATCTCAACCTCAGACATGTCTTTTAAGTCCTCCTGATACCATAAAGGAAAAGAACCAACATCATTTTCAGCACTATCTAATGCCTCTTGCTTAGCTTTAAAAGTCTTATTCAAAACAACTCTCGGAGAACCTGCAACAATCGAAAATGTTTTCTCGTCAGAATAATTCCCTGCATAAACCTCGACATTTAAACTATACGAACTCAAGTTACTATAAAGATGTTTAGCACTTGAATTTTCTGTCTCTATCTTTGTCCCATCTCCAAAATCCCACACATACCTATCTATTTCAAAATCAGAATCAACATCCACATAAAAACTAACTTCAACACCTGCAGGAGGGTTTCTAGGAGCAATAGATCTTATTAAAATCCCAGAGATAACTTCAATAGGCTCGTCTATTAATTCGTCATCCCCAAAATAAAGATTAAACCTCTCCTTATCTGAAGAAATATTAAACCCACTTAAAGATAAATTAATCAAACCCTCATAATTAAGCAGTGCTTCCTTAACCTCAAGATCATAAACATTTTCTTCAACATGATCTTCGCCAGACTTTTTATAATCAATTGTTATATTCTCAATTACTAACCCTTGGTCTATTCCTGAAATTTTAATAGGTAAAACACATCCATCAGAACACTGATCCCAATACTTACTTGAAATATAATTATTAGCAGACTCTACAAAAGAATCATAATCTACCTCCTTAACCTCTAAATAATCAGCAGAAGCATACAAAGCCTGTCTAGCAAAAACTGCATAATCCTTATCACTAGAATCAGGATAAACATAACCACAAGTATAATTATCTTCCTCAACATAGACAGTATAATCAGTCGGGACATCAGAAGAAACACAAACATAATACTCTCCTTGAAATTCTTCGCCTGTATTTACCACGCAATCATCTTCATTATTCGGATTATAAACACACTCTCCTAAATAAGCTCCAGACAAATCAGAATAAATAGACATAACCAAATCCTCATCGTCTGCTAAATTTACTAAAGCTCCCAATCGTAATGAAGGAGTTTTAGAAACAGATATTTTTTCACAATAAGAAGAAGTTCTAATCAAAGGTCCTTCTTCCATATTAGAGATATTAAAACAACCAAAATCCTTCACAGAAGAAAAAGAATCAGAATATTCAGAAAACTCCCAAACATCTCCAAACATATCTAACTTTAATTGAGAAGTCAAGCTTTCACTAAAATCACTTCCTAAATCAAACCTCAAACCACTAACCTCTATACCCTCTCCACTCAAAACAAAACCAACCAGCTCCTCAGAGTCTAGTGAAATCTGTTTAGACTTTTCAGCATTAGAATAATCATAACCATTTTTACAATCAGAAGGTTCGCAAGAATAAACATTTTTATTCTTATTAAGTAAATCTTTCAAACTCATAGACTGGTCAAAATTAGTACTAACATTCAAATCAACAGGTTCATCCTCAATTGTAACATTTAAAATACCTTCAACAGAATCTTCTAAATTATAAGAAAAACCCACATTAAAATCATGCAACTCTGTTTCAGCTGAAACTAAAAAAATACTACACAATAAAAATACTACAATCACCAGTTTTTTCATAAATTAAACTATACTCAATCTTTTATAAACTTTCCGTCGCTATTTCTTTTTCTTTTTCTTAGAAGATTTTTTCTTAGAAGTTTTCTTTTTTGTTGTTTTCTTAACTTTTTTTGCTGACGTATTTTTTTTATTTTTATTGGCCTTCTTAGTAGAATTCAAGGACCTTCTAGACTTCTTCCTACTCTTTGCATATAAAACAAGAACAACTAAAACAAGCAAAATTGCGCCTGCAATCTGTAAAGAACTTACCCTACTTTCATTTACCGAATTTTTAACAGGTTCTTCAACACTCTCTACAACATTAAAATTTGTCTTCATAGAAGATGAAACAGCTAACACACTAGCGCATAAAAAAATCATCAAAAACACAACCAACATCTCTTTTTTCATAAAATAATAAAAACTCTTTTATTTATAAATCTTACCTTTAAAAATCTAAAAAAATTAATCTAAAAATAAAATCAATTAAAAAACCTATCAATCCTCCAAAGAGAAGATTTTACTAACTAAGGCGAGCGGAATGAAATGAAGCGAGAACATGGAATAGTGAACAGGAGAAGATTTTACTAACTAAGGCGAGCGATAGCGAGAATACGGGCGGGTTTTGATTTCGCAGAAATCAATTTAGCGGGTAATGAAAATCTTCGATAAAAAACATCTCCCTCAACAAATAAAAACCTCACTAATTCTTAAAAACAAACTCTCTAGACTTCAATAAATAAAAAACTCCAAGACCTAACAAAACAAGAACCACATTAATAAAACTAAACCCAGGCATCTTAATAATCTTAGTCCCGCACTCCCTTGTTAAAGAACCATCAACACAACCAGTATTATCTAAATCAGATTGTTTAGGAAAACCTCCAGCAGAAACAACTGGATCAGAATAAGCATTCCAAAAAATATCCATCTTTCCACTCACACAATCTGAAGAAGTAAAATTCTTTTTACAAGTAAATCCGTCTCCGTCTTCTGTACTATGAATCTCTTCTAAAATTTCATAAGATAAATAACACTGACTATCTGAAGAATCCCACGCACACATACAAGAAGAAGACCTGATAATACCTGAATCAGTAGAAGTCCCACAAACTTCTGTTCCAGCGCCATTTAACCCAAGGTTCCACTTATCCTCAGTACAAGTAGAATCACTTTTATAAATAGAACAACTCAAAGCAGGATCATCAGGGTCATAACACTTCCCTCCAATCCACGCACAAGAATTCTCATCACACTCTCCTTCATCAACATAATCCCTACAATCTTTCAACCTCTGAACACATTTATCAGTCCCAGAACTAGAATCACACTTATACCCCTTTGGACAACAAGTTCTACCTCCACCCAGATCACAACCTTGAACACTAGTATCATATAAAACATCTTTTGAAGCACAATAATATGCCCCACTTTCTGAACAAGCACCCACGGCAAGAGGCTCATCCAACTCAGGAGAATCACACCCATCAATATTAAAATTAGTCTTTGTGCTAGAAGCTGCATCGCCCGGAACATGACAATAATTTGCTCCAGAATTAGACAAAGAAAAATGACTATTTATATCTGCATCACTTAATGAAGAATCATAAAACGCAAACTCATCAATTAAACCATTATAATTATAACTCGCACCAACCTTTTCAATACCAATAAATAAAGCACTTGAAGACTTCAAACTATCTGGAGCAACTCCTCCTCCAGAAACAGAATCAACCTTCCCAGACTCATTATAAATATATAAATCCGAAGAAGTCGCATCCCATTTTAATACTATAAAATACCACTTATCTTCTATAATTGACTCATCACTTGTAAGAATATTTGAACTTATATTAAATTGAAGAGGTGCAGAAGACCCCCCTGATCCCTGAAATCTAAGGCTATAACTTCCCTGCTTATTAAATAAAAAATCCTCATAAATCCCCCCTAATGAAACACTTATCCACATCTCAATAGTCCCCTCATCACTTTCTAAGGAAGAATCATCAGAAATATTTGCATATTGCGAACCATCCGAAACATCAAAACTAATATATTTCAAAACCTTGCCTCCAGACGCATCAAAAGTTAATCCTCCATTCTCAGCCCCATCATTACCATCAAAAGAATCATCTGCATTGTCATCAAACTTCCAATAAGAAACCATACTTGAATGACAATCATCAGGGATAATAGCAGAAACTAAACTAAAATTCAAATTAAATAAAACTAACAAAATTAAAACAAATATCAAAACATTACATCCCCTTTTCATATCATAACGACAATATACAAGTTTATAAATATTTTGAGTAATCAAAGATCGTTTACTAATTCTTATCAAAGACAAAATCAAGAATACTAAATAAACCTCATTTGTGGTAATCAAGAAACTATTCAAAAGATACTTGAAGATGATTTTACATCGGGATTAAACACCCGTAGGGCTCGAGCAGAATGTAGTAAACTCGAGGGTTCAAAATCTTTGATTTTTTGCAGAGTTAAAATCACCTTTCAGAGGGGGCAATTAAATTAGAGAAGTTGTTGCTATATTTTTTGCTTACTTTTTTCTAAAAAGTAAGTTGGGCACATTATTTCAAATAATTAATACATTTTTCTAAAAGTTTTTCAAAATCTTTTTCATTTTTCCATTCAGTTAAAATAAACTCTCTTAAATCTTTATGGGGTTCGTATCCATAATCTTTAGCAAACCATAAATCCCTGAATTCAACATTTAACAAAACACTTAATGCTTCTTTTAAATCTCCTGTTTTTTCTTTTCCAATTTTAGATTCTACCTTATCCCAATAAAATTGATGAAAATAAAGGTGCATTATTTCATGACCACAGGTTTGTAGTTGATGTGGCAAAGAATAAAATAAAGAGAACATAAATGAAGGTTCATCTGGATCATAAGGACAAACTCCCAGAGTTGTAAGATAAGCAATTATATCTTTATCAAAAGTTTTTTTCATCAAATTATCCATTCTTTTAAAAAATTCTTTTTCAATTTCTCTCCAATATTTTTCTAAAGAATCAATCCCTATTTTTATGAGGTTTGACTCCTGCAATTTTAATAAATGAGCAGATAATTCTTCTTTGCATTCTTCGAATTTTTTTTCTTTACAGATTTTTTTAATTTCGGGGTGAATCTTAAAATTTGCCCAAGAAGATTTCCAATTAGATTTATGCCAATGATTCCATAAATCTTTTTCTTTATCAAATTTAAAAATAACTTTAGACATTTTGTTTTAAACCTCTTATTTCTTCTTCAGGATTATACTTCAACCAAAAAACTGAACATCCACCAGTGCACGGATTCCAACAGTCTCCTTCGCTACATTTTTGAGAAGGATATCTTCTTAAGACCTTCCTAAACTGCTGGTTTGCTTCTTTTGGATTTTCCCATAAGTCTCTAAATCTTTCAGAAGACATTACTTTCCCTTCCTCATAAACATTAAAAATTGGATAATTTGAAAAATGCACACAAGGTAAAACATCCCCATTAGCATCTAATACAAAATTTGTCCCAAATAAAATATGACATCCATGAGAGATTGCCCTATCTTCTTTCATCTCTTTATACATCTCTTGATCTAAATTACATACTGGAACTGGAGTAACAAGTCTAACATTTTTTCTTTTAGCGGATTTGTAAACTCTTTCAAATAATTTGGCCCCTTTAGATAAGGGGATTGTATAAGTAGAATCATTTAAATTACTCACACATGGACCACAAATATTAAACAATCTGTGTGATAAATTTCTTCTTTCAAGCAAACTAACAATGTTTTCCAAATCTCCTTCATTTTCATTACACATCGTAGTTTCTGTACAAGTTGGAAAACCATATTTAATAGAATTGTCTATTCCCTGTAATGTTTCGTAAAAACTTCCCGATATTCTTGTAATAGGATCATGAATTTCTGGTGAGCTTCCTTCAATAGAAACTGTTAAAGAGGTTAAACCTGCGTCTCCTACTTTTTGAACAAAATCATAATCCGAAAGTTTCCTCCCATTTGTTACCATGGAAGCCCTAATTCCTTTTTTAGAAATCTTCTCAATTACTCTTTCAAGATTTGGATAAATTGAAGGTTCTCCCCCAATTAAAATAACTTTTTTTACATTTAAACCATCAATCAAATCAATAAACTCTTTTTCTTTCTTATCGTCGAATCTTTTTTCGTTAGAAGATGTTATTTCAGAAGGAGCATAACACCAACTACATCTATTATTGCATCCGTATTGGAGTGGAAACCAAACTGTATTAAATTCTGTCATTTAATCGCATTCAGAATCTATGCAATAACCGCCACAGTCACAGTCTCCGCAATCTGCACCATAGCAACAGTCAGAGGCATAAGCTTCTACTTTAGCCTGATATTTACTAAAGTCTGAGTCTCTAATAGACTCACCTCTTAACTGGATTCCACTCACTTTATCCAAAAGTGTTTCTACCATAAATTTTATGAAGTATTCAATCCTTTTAAGTTTTGTTGTTGTAAAAGAATAAAGTGCCCAAATAATAATAATAATAATAATAATTCTGAAACAAAGTTTCAGAAAATTGTGCGAAGCACAGAGCAACAACTTCGCCTAGGGGGAAAAAGTAATTTTAATTAAACATTACATACCATTATCTTCCTGAAGCAAAAATAAATTATTCTGAAAAAAACCAGATATATTTGTAAAAGAAACACAAGATCATGATTGTTGGAGCATTTCCTATAGCTAGATCTTACAAATGTAAAAACTTATGGAAAAAACTAATTTCACAAATAAAAATTCAATCCTAATCAAATCAAAAAATCAAGCACTTCTCTTTCTTTTCATCAATGCAGTCCCACCAAGAGCTGTTAAAGCTAATAATCCTGATGTAGGCTCTGGAACAAGATCAACATTTGTATTAATCTGTAATGTCCCATCAGAAGTACATCCAGGAATTTGTTCTACTGCTCCTAATTCCCCATTAAATTCAATACCACTATCAGAAGTCCAAACATTATTTTCAGGAGCAATTGTTAAATTTCCACTTCCATCAGTTTCTCCTAAATATTGTTTTCCATTGTACTCTGCAATCTTTTGAACAGCAACCCAATAAGAAGGTTTTCCACCAATCCCTAACTCTCCCCTATCAAATGCTCCAGATAATCTTGAAGGACCTGCCCTTGCATCATTATTTTGTAAATATGCAGTAACTTTCATACCATCTTCTATAAAACTTAAACCTCCAAAATCATAATTTTGCTCAGCAGGAGTATCCCCACTAACTTTAAAATTCATTTCAGGATAATTACTAACATTCTGCCAACCACTAGAAGTATCCATCAAATCTCTCCAACCATAAATAATATCAGCATTAGCATTAGAAGGTGAAGCTAAAACTCCAAGACCAAAGATTCCAGCAGCAGTAGCATATTTCAAATTTCTACCTGCGCTTTTCACGCCTTCTCCAATCTTTGATAAAAGGTTTTTTACCATAAATAATATACAAATTCAAACTTTATAAACCTTTCGGTTATCGTAACTTATTAATGACAACGAATTGAAAAGATATAAAAATCAAAACTCCAAATTACATTTGCAAAGAGATTCAAGGATATTATAATTTAAGAATTTCTTTTTTGTCTCTTTTATTGATAAAAAATTTAGAATAATCTCTTTCTCTTTTTACCATTGATTTATCGGGCAAAAAAACCTTTTAAATCTGTTGCTTTTGAACTTGCATCCTTATATTTTTTAATATCTTCTTCTTTCATTTTCTTAAACAATATTTCAGCGTCTCCAAATGTATGTTCCTTTCCAAATCCTTCTGTTGCAGCATCCCATGAACCAGCATCTAAGGGTGAACCTGGAAGATTAAGTTGTTCCCATGCCCTCTCAGATGTTTGCGGAAGATACGGTGCAATAAAGGTTGTTACAGCTCTTAGCAACCTTGCACCATTATAAAATATATCTTTAGCCCTCTGGGGATCGTTTTTCATCGCCTTCCAGGGTTCAGTATCATGAATATATTTATTTCCTTCACTACAAAGTCCTAAAATCTCTTCATATGCTTTCCGAATTTCAGTTGCCTCTATTAATTCCTCTACTTTTTCTTTTGAGGTTTTAATTCTCCCAAGCATCTCCTCATCTCTTTTTGTTAATCGATCGTTAGAGGGTTCCTCTATTTTGCCCTCTAACCTATCGTCAACAAATTTAATAATCCTATTCACATAATTTCCATAATTTCCAATCAAATCAGAATTTGTCTTTTCCTGAAAGTCACTCCACCTAAATTCAGTATCATTTGTCTCAGGAATTACTCTCGTTAAATAAGACCGCCATATGTCTGGTTCTAACCCTAATTCAGGAAGTTTTTCACAAAAAACGCCCCTCTGTTTACTTTTTGAAAATTTCTGACCTTCATAATTTAAATATTGCAATCCTACAACATTTGAAGGGAGTTTAAATTCTCCCTGGCTCATTATCATTTCTGGCCAAAGAATTGTATGAAAAGGGATATTATCTTTTCCAAGAAAATTAAATATCTCTGAGTCTCCAGTCCAAAACTCTCGCCATTTTTCCGAAGCCTCTTTTGTTGAAGTAATATATCCTATTGGTGCATCAAACCAAACATAAAAAACTTTATCTTCATAACCTTTTTTTGGCACAGGTACACCATGTTTTAAATCTCTTGTTATTGACCGAGGTTTTAATCCCTCTTTTATCCACCCAAGAGCTAGATTTCTTACAGGGGCTCTCCATTGTGCCTGTTGATCAACCCATTTTTTTAATTCAGGAGATAATTTATCCATTGCAAAAAATAACTGGGAAGAATCTCTTATTTCGATTTTACCCCCAGATAGGCTCGAATGAGGATTTTTTAGCTCTAAAGGATCAAGAAGGGATGCACATCTCTCACATTGGTCTCCATTTGCTTCTTCATAGCTGCAATTTGGACATTCTCCCGCTACATACCTATCAGGTAGAAATCTTTTATCTTCAGGAGAGTAAAATACCTTCATCGAACCTTCAATTATATCTCCTTTTGCATCAATTTGTTTAAAAAAATCTTGTGCCGTTTTATAATGTAAAGGAGTGCTTGTTCTTGAAAAATTATCATAAGAAATATCAAACCAATCATAAACTTTTTTGTGCTCTAAATGTAACCTGTCCGAAAATGTATCAATATTTACCCCTACTTTTTCTGCTGCAATTTCAGAGGTAGACCCATTTTCATCTGTACCTCCAATAAACAAGGTTTCATACCCTTTTGAACGACAAAACCTCGCAAAAATATCAGCAGGAAGATGAGACCCGACAATATGGCCCAAATGGGGTACATTATTTATGTAAGGAAGCGCCGCTGTGACTAATCTCTTTCCTTTTGACCTATCACTGCTCTTCACCATATTTTCTAAGTTATTTCCCATATATATAAAGTTATCTTCAAGTTTATAAATTTTCCGATATGGAGTAACTCTAGAGTAATTACTATCTTCACTTATCAAAAAATAACTAAAAAACACAACAAAGGATCCAACCTAAAAACCCCCTCATAAACTCACTTTATAAAAATTAGTCTCCAAAACAACCCTAATAAAAAAGGAAAACCGATTTTATCAAAAAAGATATATTGTACAAACCAAATTAAAGAAGACCATGTAACAGGAATAAAATTCAAAAGAAAGTCCATAAAATCAAAAAATTCTCTAGACAAGGCCTATAACCAGACGCCGAAAAACTAATCTCTTTAACCTTGAAAAGATATAAAAATCAAGACTCCTTAATAGAAATATGGCAAGAAATAAAAACTTAGAAGATTATCTATTTGAGAAGATGGGGAGAAAAGCTAACAAAAATCAAAGAAGAAAAGGAAAATCAAAAAAAGATAAAGGATGGGTTGTAAAAAATGATAGACCTGAGGAATACTTAGGAGACCCTCATTTTTATTACACTGATGAAGAAGTAGAAAAATATGCTCGTTCTGGAGGTATGAGAAGAGCACAAGAAAAAATAGCCTATAGGGTTTTAGAACTTTTAGAATTAGAGCCTGGGAAATCTTTATTAGATATTGGCTCTGGTCCAGGATATACTGCAGAGGTTTATCGTTCAGAAGGATATGATGTAACTTGCATGGATTTAATTCCAAAAATGATAGATAAAACCAAAGAAAAAGAATTTGAAGCATATATTGGAGATATGAGAGATGTTGGAAAATTATTCAAAGATCGTAAATTTGATGGAGTTGTTTCTGTTTCTGCACTTCAATGGATTAAAGATAAACAAGAAATACAAAGAGTAGCCCAGGGAATTTATTCTGTTTTAAATAAAGATGGACCTCTTGTGGTTCAATTTTATCCAAAAAGCGAACAAGAATTAAAAGAAACTGCGAGTGTTTTTGCCCAAAATGGTTTTAATGGGCAAATAATTACTGATTGGCCTGATATTCCAAAAAAAAGGACAACTTATTTAGTCATGAAAAGAGATTAATTTCCAAGAATCTCCTTCTTTTTTAAAAGTTATTAATTTTTTCATCCAAAATTTTTTAGCTTGAGATATTAAATTCACATTATACATTAAATTAAAATATTTATCTAATTCTTTTTTCGACATATCCCCTATAAAATTTTTTACCCCATTGTAAATTTTATTTTTTTCTTTCTCACTTAAATTAGATATATATTTACAACCGAGACTTAAACCTAAGAAGCAAGTATCTCCCTTAAATTTAACTTTAATCGGAAAAAGTTTGCAATCAAAGGGTTTATCCTTGTTGATTAAGCATTCCCTTTTTCCGTAAAATCTACAACGAGGAATTTCATCCAAAATTAAATTTCCTTTTTTATCTCGCCTAAAGGAATCTATGCAAAAAATAGAATTATTTAGCTTTATTACTGAATATCCTTTTTTAGCAAATTTTTTTGCTTCCTCATCTAAAAGCCAACCATAAGTCCTACAACAAGTATTACAATCTTTGCAAACTTCTGAAATTCCTGGAAAAAGATTTTTTATATTTATTTTAGATGGATGCATTTCTCACCTGTTAAAAAATTTAATGTTATATTTTTTGAGATATAAGATAAATATGGACAGGTTTTAGGCAAGTTATTTTTAGAAAAATTATTTGAAAATTCGGTAAATTGATAAAAATTAGGGGGAAGAAAACTTCCTAGAAACTTTGTTTTTTTACATTGCCTTATTTCTGTGCAGAAATAAAACTTTCCTTCAGAAGTTAAGAAAATATTTTTTGGATCAATATTACAACCATTTTCAATTCTAAATTTTTCATTAGGAAAAATTTCTTTTAGGGTATCCAAAATTTCTTTTTTATTTATTTTTAGATATATTTCTTTTTTATTTTTTCTAGCTCTTCCTCTTAAAACAAGTTCATTTAAACTAATATTTTGCGGATTGTATTTAGTAATTTCTTTAAGAATTTTTTTGAGACTTAAAATATTCTGTTTATTTAAAGTTATATAAATCCCAAAGGGGATTTTTTCTTTGTTTAATAATTTTAAGGTTCTTTTTACCCTCTTATAAGAATTCTCTCCTCTAATAAAATCATTTGCCTCTTTTGTCCCTTCAATACTTATTCCAACAGAATTAACATATTTTCTAAGCAAAATAACATTTTTACTATTAATCTGTGTTCCATTTGTAAAAATATTGTTTATTATTCCTCTTTCATAAGAATACTTTAAAATTTTGAAAAAATCTTCTCTGACAAGAGCTTCTCCCCCCGTAAAATTTATTTGCTTACACCCTAACTTTTTTAATAAATCTATTACTAAAAAACATTCATTAGTAGAAAGTTCTCTTTTTGGTTTGTGATTAATTAAGCAATGTTTACAATTAAGATTACAATTTGTTGTTATCTCCCAATCACATTTTTGAATAAAAGTTTTCATCTTTCATCTATTGCTCCAATATAGATGAATTTAGAAAGTAGTTCTCTTAAATCTTTCTTTTCAAAATCATTTGAAAATTTATCCAAAATTTCTTTTTCTAAGGTATAACCTTCATTTTTTAAAATAAATTCTATTACCCTTTTAGTAGATTCATCAATCTCTACTGTTTGATATCTTGTGACAATATAAATCTCTTTATGAAAATCATTTAATCTCAAATATTTATTTTTCTTGAATCTTCTCATGTTCTTTGGTATTTCAAATATTGGTTCTTCTATTTTAATCTTAACTTTATTAATTGGTTTTTTACAGCCTCTCACAGCACAATCAATACAGAATTCTCCTGGGCAATTTGAATCAACTTTACAGCCCCCCACACATTCATGAAGCAAATCACAACTTTTACAAGGTCCATCAACCCAGCTTAAATCTCTAAATTCATCTAATTCTTTTTTGTTCCAAATTTTTTCTAATGGCTCTTTTAAAACATTTCCGTAAAGTTTTAAGGATTGATTGCAAATCCTAAAATCTCCCTCAGGGTTTATAGCTCCAAAAGTTACTCCTACTCCGCAATTTGCATAAATGTTTTCTTCGATTAATCTTTTATCTAAGCAATAAGGAATTGCTGTTCCAAAGCCAAGAGGGATACCAAAATCTTTTTTTGCTTTTATCATCTGGTCTAAAGCAATATTAAATTGCTCATTTGAGGGTAAAAGTTCTTTTGTTAGTTTACTGCCAATTCCTCCTGGCTCAAATCTATCTACAAAAATACTTTCTGCCCCTAATTTAATAGAAAGTTTGATGATATCATACATTTGATTATGATTAACAGACATTAAAACAGGAATAATTCTTACATCAAAACCTTCTTCAACATATCTTTTTATATTATTGATTATTGTATCATAACTTCCCGAATTATTCGTTAAATATTCATGAGTTTTTTTATCTCCATGAATTGGAACACCTAAACAAGCGAGATTTTTTGAAAGGCCTTCCATATATTTAAATCCATTTGTAACAATTGTAACTGAAGAATATTTTGAAAGTTTGTCTATATATTCATTCAATTTTTTTACACTCAAAATAGAGGGTTCCCCTCCAATAAGATAAACATGAGGTATCTTTGATTTGCAAACACTATCCACAATTTTATCTAATTTTTCATAATCAATAGAACAATTTCTATTAGGATTGTAACAAAAAATACATCTTTGATTACATCCATAAGTTGTTTCAATGTGGACTAAATGAGGCACGCTATAATGGTGTAGTTTTTCTACCATTTTAAAAAAATAAAATCAAAGAAGAAATTTTATTTCTTAGATTTTTTAACATTCTTAGAAGATTCTTGAGCTTTCTTTTGCAAGCTAATGCTCTTAACCTTCTTCGCGTCTAAAATTGCTTTACACTTTGACATTTTGTTTTTCCTCCAATTTTATATGCCTTCCAAACTTTACAAACCTAATCAAACTCAACACTCAACTCAGCCCAATTATTCCCTGCATTAACATACTCTTTCCAAAAATGATAAGCCAAAGCATCATCACTAGTCTTATAATTCTTACCACCATCTGAAAAATCCCACTTAAAAGTATACCTTCCACTACTCAAAGCTACCTCTGAATCCTCTAAAGAACCAGAACCAGAATAATCCAAAGCAACAGTATCAGAGGCATCAAACTCCACAGTCCCAGTTTTAATATCATCATAATCCTCAGGCTTAGAAATACAAGCAGCCAAATACTTATCCGCAACACCTTCCTTAACAACCATAATGTTCACATCATCCTCTTTAAAATTCCCCTTATCATCTTCAACCCTAGCAAAAATCCTAAAATTCCCAGGAGAATAATAAATATTATTCAAAGTCCAATCTTTTTTAGAATTATCAATCTCAACAGAATTACCATCTCCAAAATCCAAGGTTCCAGAAACCAAATCATCCTCATCAATAACACTCAACTCAACCCCAACATTTTTACCAGTAAAATTATAATGCCCACAATTAGGATTCCCAATAACCACATCAGGCAAAGAATCGTCCTCACTATTAGAAACCACCAATTCCTCAGAAACAAATTCATCGCCTGAAAAAGAAGCCCTAAACCTATAAGTTCCAGACTCATTAGCATTCCAAACACCATAATCAATATCAGACAAAACAGCTTCTTGTTGCCAAGACTTAAAAATCCACCATCCATCTTCCTTCTCAATAGTATAATCAATATCTCCTCCTTTTAGCCCAAAACCAGGAACAACTAACTTAACATCATCATTTAAATCTGCACTAGAAATCTTAACATCAACAAGATTAGACCAATAAGCATCACTCAAACCCTCAAAACACTCCAAATCAGAACCATCACAATCCTCATCAATCCCATTTCCACAAATCTCCATAGCCCCCGGATAAATCCCTGAATCAGAATCATTACAATCTACCTCCACAATATTCACAAAATAAGAAGAATTATAATAGTCAGCTGGACAACTCTCTCCCTCATTCACCTCAACAAAACTACCATTTGTATATTTATCCCCATCTAAATCTAAATAACAATTTGATTTCATATCTGGATATGGTTCAAAAGAAGGCACCTGATAATAACTATCTCCTCCAGAACCATGATTAGATGCACCTGCTGCCCATCCTCCCCTATCAACAAATGGGACCCACTTAGTCAAAACATATTTCTTTGCCTTTCCAGAACATTTAGGATAAGAATCAATCACTTCTGAAGTATAATCATCATTTGCAGGACACCCATCACTACAAGTCGTCTTTAAATGATAGCCACACCGAGGACAAGCCGGATTATTCCAAGGTTTATCAGTTGGATCACATCCAGGATAAGGCAAATACATATCCTGATTACACCAAGATCCCCAAATAATACACCATCTTCCCGCGTCTTGCTCAGAAATACAATACCCAGTAGTTTCATCATAACCCTCTCGGCACAAAACATCAGACTCTCCAGCAACAAAAAAAGCAGTTTCAGACCAAGTTCCACAACTCACAGCACTAACCTCCACCAAATACCCTTTAGCTGGGTCATACTCCTTAACTTCTAAATCAACATAAGTCTGACCAGGTTTACAATAATAATGCCCACTCGCAAGTCCAACTAATAAAATAAAACAAAAAACTATCATCACCTTTCTCATCATAAAAATAAATAGATTAAAACTTTATAAAACTTACTAATCAAAAGAAACAGCAACATTCGCCCAATTCCTACCCGGAGTCAAATACTCTTTATAAAACTTATAAGAAAGAGTTTCATTTCCAAATTTATAAGGGTTCTCTCCCCCATCAGAAAATTCCCATTCAAAAGAAAACAAATCATCGTCATCAGTATTAGAGTCAGTCAAAGAAACCACTGCATCTTCTAAAGAACCAGAACCAGAATAGTTCAAAGCAACAGTATCAGAAGCATCAAACTCCACAGTCCCCTCGCCAACATCCCCATAGTTTTCTGGCTCAGAAATACAAGCAGCAAGATATTGACCCTCTACACCAGGCCGAACAATCATAATATTAGTAAATGAAACCTCCTCATTGCCCCTACCATCACTAACAAAAACACTAATAGAATAACTACCACTATTAGAATAAATATGAGAAAAACTCCACTTCTCCTCACTACTATTAATCTCCTCCTGAGCACCATCTCCAAAATCAATAGACCCATTCAAAAAATCATCTTTATCCCTTAAACTTACATTAACAACAACTTCAGTTTCAGTAAAATTATAATAACCACAATCAGGAGTTTGAAATATCACAATCGAAGGATCATTCCTAATGCCCGAAACATCCAATAGTGCAGATTCTCCTGCAACAAGAGACCCATCATCAGCATCATAAACTTCAAAAGTATACCCTCCATCAGAAGGAGGTCTCCACAACATATAAGCCCAATCAGAATACTGAGAAATACTATCTAAAATTTCTATTTCATCTCCATCCCGATAAATCTTAAATTCTAAATTCCTCCCATCAAAAGACTCGCTACTATTCGCCACCAATTTAACTAAATCATTCTTATCAGCATTAAAAAGAGGATTATCATCCATATCAGCCCAATAAGAATTAGAGGTATCAACCATCTGATAAACATTTAATAATTTTTCCTCATCTTCCCCACTATCAATAATATTAGAACCATTTGAAGCAACAAAATAATATTCAGGATCTCCATCAATCCCATCACCCTGATATTCAACAGTCCAATTAACTCTTGCAACACTTCCTACAAAAACCGCATCACTAGGATTAACTGAAACAGAATCATCCCCATTAATCATATCGTTATCATTTTCAAAAACAGAAAAATTCAACCTAACACCATTACAATTCTCTCCTTCAACAATCAACTCAACTTCCTCCCCCTCAAAAGCAGATAATTTCTCCCAATAAGCATCTGTCAAAACACAAAAAGAAGGGTCAACCCCTCCAATCAAAACATCCAAGCTATCAAACTCAATAAGATGTTTCCCAGCAGGATTATGAATCTCTACCTCTGCAAAAGAAAAAATATCAGTCAAACCACTCCCCTCAGAAACATTAAGACTCAAATTTAAACTCCTTAATTCGCCCACACTCAAATTACTAAATCTCCATTCCAAATCATCACCATTAACAATCACAGGATAATCTGAAGAAAGATAATCAAAACTCTCATTTAATGTAACCCTCACTATAACCTCAGCAGCAGATGAATCAGAAGTATAAATTTCTGCAATCCTCTTATAGATATCTTCCAAATCATTAATATCTGGAATAGAATAATACAAACCATCTCCAGTCCCCCAGGTTACAACATCCTTCAAAGCAGCCTCTAACGAACTAATCCCTGTAACCCCAATAGTATAAAAAGTAATATCATTAGGAACTCCTGCTTTTATAGAAGATAAAAGAGGTGCACGATTTTCCATACCATCTGAAAATAAAACCAAAACCTTTGAAACACTACTATCTGAACAACTCAAACTACTATCCTCAAAATCCTGCATAATAGAATGATTAACTCCCCCTCCAATCCCAGTACAACCACAAGCATTCGGAACAGAAACTGAAGAACCTGCATCTGCCAAATGCGATTCAATAACTGCATCGTGATTAAAAGTTGCCAAACCAACCTTAAATGCATCATCTCCTGAATTAGAATTATAATCAGCAAAAAATCCATCCAATCCATTAACCGCGTTAATCGCAACACCCATTGGCCCTCCTGCCATAGAACCACTTTTATCAACAACATACATAATATCTGCAGCCCTCACTCCTGAAACAGAATTATTCCCAAACAAATTAATCAAAACACTAATCTCCTCTCCAACCTCAACATCGTCCGAACTCAAATCAGAAGAATTAGCAATAACATAGCCCCCTGTATCAACAACAGAACCCCTATTTGCACATGGGGCAGAATCAGGAACTTTTAATGCATCAACAACACCATCCTCCGGCTCTTCGCAATGGGCCCTTAAAAAATCAATATCCTCATCACATAGACCAGGAAAAGAACCTTCCTTATTCTGACAAAAACCTCCAACACAAGCATCCAAGGTATTAGGATCAGAATCATCACAATCCGTATTAAAATTACAATCAGGACAATTATCTGTCAACAAAGGGTCAGTATCATCACAATCATCCCCATTATCAGAATATCCAGAAGAACAAGAAGAACCACAAAAACTTACAGAAGAACCTGTCCCAAAACCATCACCATCACCGTCCTCATAACAAGTCACAGACTCATAAACATCTGAATCCTCATCATCACAATCTAGTGCATAACTATCTCCTCCGTCTTCCCCAATATTACAATTATCATAACCATCATTATCTAAATCCTCACAACATCTTCCTTCTACTTCATAGACAATATTTGTAACATCGTCCCAAAGTCCTCCTCCACAAGTAAGCTCTTTTCTTGAAGCATCCTGAAGACTACATTCAGAAAGGCTAGTATCTTCAGACAAAATTGAACAACCATCCCAAATATAATCATAAGAAGAAGGCCTCCATCCCTCGCTAAAAGTAAAAACACCTGTAGAAACTCTTGTCTCACTAACATCAGGATAGTCATTAAAAGGGACTTCATAATGTATTGATTCTGTATAATTACAAAAACCAAAAATATTACAATCATAAAAAGTTTCAATAACTGCCCATGCATCCTCTCGAACAAATCCAAAAACATAGAACTCTATATAAGTAGAAGAAAATCCTGAAGCGAAATAAGGGCTATAAAAAGTTCCTTGATAATTATCACAAAAAGCCAAATCAAGATCATTAGAGAAACAAAGATCAACACCATAAAAGTTAAATCCAAGGTCTTCAAAATCCTCATCACCCCACCAAACTAAATCAGAACCATTATTTACCTTTTCAAAATCCCATTCTCCTATCACATTAACAATGCAACTTTCTCCAGAAGGCCAACTAGCTCCTGAATCTTCAGGTATCGCTAACTCACACAAATTAGAATCATCTGTCATCCAAACAGCTTCATAAAGACCTTGACGCGCATCCAAAGCAGTATAACCATAAACAGAAGATATTAAAAAAAGAAAAATTCCAAAAAGAAAAATCTTTTTAAACATTTTGGCAAACCTCCTTAAACTCTTCAGAAATAAATTCACAAGAATCATTTAATCCTTTTTTTGCCATCTTAAAAAAACAATAATCCTTCAAAGAAAGAGATAGAACATCAGCATTAATTTTATAATCAATCTTCTCCATTAAACTAACAGTAGAACAATAATCTAAATTTTTCAATTCTACATTCACATCAATCTTACATTTTTCTCTCGTTACTTCCTTCTCAATCATTTCACAAAAAGAAACATCTTTTTCCATTATCGCATTATAAATCAAAGATACGTCATCCCCTCTATCGCCTATTTTTTTAATTCCTTCGCCTTCACTCTCAACACCCCCAACAACTTCTTCAACATTAGAACCAGCAAAATTCAAAAATACAAAAAATACCACAACAGCCAAAACCAAAACACTTCCAAAAAATAAAAAGTAAAAATATACCCCAGATTTATTCTTAACACCCTCTCCAACATTTTTATAAGCCTCATCAACCTCTTTTTCAGAAAATCCATTTTGTAAAAGCCTATCTCGCAAATCCTCAACTCTACAACCCTGTTTTAACCCTTCTCTCAAATAATTCTCAACCTCTTTTTGAGCCATAGCTATAAAAAAAATTACAAAACCAAATATATAAACATTATCCCTTAACAACTAAAAGAGGAGAAACACGAACAACCATCCTTGCCAATCCTAAACTATCAGAAACACGAACAACCGAATCAATATCCTTGTAAACATCAGGAGCCTCCTCTAAAATTCCCTTATCAGAACCAGCCTTAACCCTCACACCTTTTTGTTTTAAATTACATTTTATATCTCCAACATCCAAACTTCTTTTTGCCTTACTCCTAGACATAACTCTCCCTGCACCATGAGCTGTAGATCCCAAACTCAATGCCTCAGATTTTTCTGTTCCAACTAAAACATAAGAAGAAGCCCCCATAGATCCAGGCAAAATAACAGGCTGCCCAATATCCATATAATCCTCACTCAACTCCGCCCTACCAGGACCAAAACATCTTGTAGCTCCCTTCCTCATAACTAAAATTTCCTTTTCCTTTCCTTCGATAAAATGCTTTTCAAACTTAGCAATATTATGACAAACATCATAAACAACACCTGCCTCAAACTCAGGATAAATAGACTTCATAGCCTCCCTAACCCAATGAGTAATAAGCTGTTTATTAGCAAAAGCAAAATTAGCCGCACAAGCCATAGCAGAAAAATACCTCTTCCCTAAGTCAGATTTAATCGGGGCATAAACCAACTCCCTATCAAAATCAGGAAAACCATACTCCTTCTCCATAGCCTTAATATAATCAGAAGCAACCTGATGGCCCAAACCACGAGAACCACAATGAATCATTATCACAATCTGATTTTGTTTCAATCCAAACCTTTCAGCAGTCCTAACATCAAAAATTTCATCAACCTTTTGAACTTCTAAAAAATGATTTCCCGCCCCCAAGCTCCCTAACTGAGGCCTACCTCTTGCAATTGCCCTCTGAGAAACATCTTTTGAATCTGCACCTTTCAAACAACCAAAATCTTCAATATGCTCTAAATCTTCCTTAAAACCATAACCATTTTCAACAGCCCATCCAGCACCTTTCTCCAAAACATCTTTCAAATCTTCCTCTGTCAAACTTATCCGTCCCTTAACACCCACACCAGATGGAACAGCTGTAAACAAAACATTCAAAACATCATCTTCCTTCCCCTTTAAATCATCTATAAACAAATTTGTCTTCAACAACCTAACAGAACAATTAATATCATAACCAACACCGCCAGGAGAAATAACCCCTTCATCCAAATCAAAACCAGCAACACCCCCAATAGGAAAGCCATAGCCCTGGTGAGCATCAGGCATAGCATATGCAGCTTTCAAAATCCCCGGAAGCCTAGCAACATTAGAAATCTGTTGAATAGCCTTATCCTCATTAATATCTTCAATCAAACTATCGTCTGAATAAATATAAGCCGGAACTCTCATTCCGTCCTTTTGTTCAACTTTCCATATATAATCTGAAATCTTTTCTACCATAATAAAAATAAACAAACAAGATTTAAAACATTAACTCTTAACAGCATTGATCATAATATTTCCCTGACAAACGCCTCCTACATCAGAAGGAACATAAACCCTCCAATAACTATCCATAAAAGCCTCGCTAAAAACATCATTCTTTCTATAGCCCAAATTAACATCCTCCAAAACCTCTTCACCCTTCAAACCTGTATAAAGCCCAACAAACTCAGCAAAATCCAAACTACCAGAATGAGAACTAAAATTATAACGAGAATAATTAACCAAAATATTCTCTCCCTGACTACAACCTAAAGAAAAACCATCCCCTTGATTTTCAGCAAACCCAGACAACCTTATATCTAAATCAACATTCCCCACATTCTCAATCTCCAAATGTTTTTCAGAAGAAACTCCCAAAACATCAACAACACCATACTCAATAAAATCAGGAACACTAAAAGCCAACAACTCTAAAACATTAAAATTTGTAAAATCAAAATCATCAAAACCCTGTGAATCAGAAACAGAAATAGAACAATTCCATAAACCAGGCTCAGAATAATATTCTAAATCAAAACTACAATTTGCCAAAACAGAATTAGAATCGTCTAAATGTCCTTGCCAAGAAATAAAACTATTATTAATACTACAAGAATCAGAATAATGATAGTTATTATCTTCATCGTCTTCATAAAAAGAAGAAGGCCCAAACAGGACACCTGAAACAGAGGAAATATTATCCTCGCCATTAAAGTCTACAATCCTTGCAACACAACTCACTTGTTTTGTATTATTAATATTCAAAACAACATCTTCAATTGTAACATTCAAAATATCAAGATATGAAGAATTCACAGAAAAATCAATAACACTAGAATTCACACTTGAAACAGAATCAGAAGCAGAACAATAATAATTATAATCCCCATCAGATAAATTGTCAGAATAAGTCAAATCCCCTCCTGAAAAAGAATCAGACGCAACCAATTCATAACTCCCTGTCAAATTTAAATAAATTTCAACATCCAAAATTTCAGAATCTAAATCAGAATAAGAACAATTCAACAAAATTTCTGTGTCTGAAACAGAATTATTTTTAGGATTAGATGTATTTACAAAAGGTTTAGAATTTAATCTAAAATCTTCAACATAATCAACATCCAAAGAAGAGACTTCCACATAATAAATATTACTTAAAACTCCAGAATCAATAACCTGTATAGATAAATTATCCCCTAATGAACAAGGGTCATCTAAATTCTCACAATCAAAACTATAATTATCCTCGCTACCCGACCTTCCCGAAATTCCTATCACATCAGTAATATTGTCACTCTGGTTTCCAGTATGCCACAAATAAACCACATTACCATTTGACTCTATTCCTGACAAAGAATCAGAAACACTTCCAGTAATATTATGCTCTGCACTAACAAAACTAACAAAACCAAAAAAACATATAATCAAAACCAATAAACCCAACTTTTTCATAATATAAATAAAAATACAAAATTTATAAACCTAATCAAAAAAGAAGATTTTACTAACTAGGGCGAGCGGAATGAAATGAAGCGAGAACAAGGAAAGGTAAACGAGAGATATCAATATAATTATGAGAGAGGTGGGAGAAGATTTTACTAATTGGGGCGAGCGGAATGAAATGGAGCGAGGATTAAGTGAGCAGTTTAATCCTCCTCAAAAAGAGAAGATTTTACTAACTAGGGCGAGCGAAGCGAGAAAATGGGAGGGTTTT
>CAYOTW010000008.1:0-25035 GCA_964407005.1 Candidatus Woesearchaeota archaeon
ACAACCTACTAGATTACAAAAAATCTCTAAGTCTGAAAAAAATAGAATTAGATGAAGATGAGAGAAAAATGCTTAATGTACTTTTAGAGGGAGCAAATGAAGAATGAGATGTTTCTTAGATATGTGTATAATCCTCTATTCTGCAGGAGAGGGTGATCGCCCAGATTTAAATAAAAAAACAAAAAAATTTATTGAAGAAAAGGGAGAAGATAATTTTTTATTATGTTATTATATTAAAGAAGTTGATATCCCAAAATGGTTAAAAAGACAAAAAATTATTTATCGAGAGGTTTTGAAATCTCTAAAGGAAGAATCTTATAAATTATATTCATCTAATGAAGCAAAAGATCTAACTCTGAGAGATAAAAAGAAAGGTATTAAACTTTTAACAATTTTTAGAAATTCTAAAATAATTAATTCAATTAATAAGGCTGAAAGGATATTTCTGTATTTAGAGCAACAAATAAATTCATTTTTACAAAATTACATTGACGAATTTGTAATTCCTGTGGGTGAAATTGATTTTGAGTTAAAAAGTTGTCTATTTACTTGGCTTAATCCAAATGATTCTGATTCTAAAATTATCGCTTCTGCTGTTCAAGAGTATAAAAAAGGGGAATTGGTTATTATAACGGCAGATAAAGAAGATTGGAATAAAGAATTACTAGAAGAAATTCATAATAATATTTATTTAAAGAAAAAATATCCTAAACTTCCTGAAATAAAATATTTACAAGATTACGAATAAATCCTTCCCTCAACTTCCCTAACCATCTTCTTATAACCTTCCTTTCCATCGAAAAATTTTCATTCTTCCAACCATTTCTCTCCTTGTTTAATTATCCTCAACTTTCCTAAATCTCTCAAGTCTTTCTTATCTTCTCTTATTTCTGGTTCCAGGAGTTTTCCTCTTAGAAGCATGTCTTCTTTCATGAGGCTGTTTGCTCTGTCTTTTTCTATCTCTTGGGCCTTTCTTTTTTAGATTGTCTGGCATTTTATCTCCTAATTTACTTGCCTTTCTTACGTAAACACTATTTATAAATCTGTCGTTATATAATATTAGTCTCTTGCATCCAAAATATAACTACAAACCTTTATAAAGCTATATTTCTTCTTTTTGTTATGAAAAAAGAGGAGGAGATTTCTAATGGTAAATGAAGAACGAGTTAAAAAAACCTCTGAAGAGATTAAGAGATCAATCTTGATTAAACTAAACGAAGGTCCACAAACTGCTCAAGATATTGCTCTTGGAATAAATTCTAATTGGAAGACTGTGAAAGATTATTTAAAAAAATTAGTTGAAGATGGAGAGGTTAAAGAAATAATTGCAACAGAAAAAGTTAGTTATTATAAAAGAATTGCAGGGGACACTTATTTTGATTTACCAATAAGCGAGGAACAAAGAAGAAAATTTAGAACACTATTTTATTTAATCAAAGAAGCTTACAAGGAAAATAATAAGATTTTGAATAGAACACATTTAGCAAAATGTGCTGTTAATATTATTAAAGAAAACAATTTTGCAGAATTAAGAGATCTTCCTGTAGTTTGGTATTTGTATGGAGCATTGCCCCAGATGGTTTTAACTGTTGCAGAAGAGGTATCTGAAGATTGTAGTTTTAAGGAAAAACAAAAAATACAACGGGCTATTAATTCATATATTGGATTGAATGGAGATAAATCTGCGAGTCAGTTACAAAGAGAACAGCATGAAAGTTATGGGCAAAATTTATACTGTATATTTGATGAACTTTTTGAGGAATTGAATAATAAGGAATTGAATAAAGAAAATATTCTGGATTTATTAAATAAGTTTTTTGTTGAGTGTCCTGTTGATTCGAAATTTCCAGAAATATTTGATTTATCTGAGGAAGCCATTTCTATTATTGACAAACTGGCTCACCTAGGGGAAGATTTAAACAATTATAGAAAAGAAATTTTAACAACAATTGATGCACTTTGGAATTTTCTTGCTCTATATTATCTATACAAGAGTAAGTTAGAAGAGGGAAAAATGGATGAAAAAATAATCTCTACATTTTACTTGGGAGAGGCATTGGAAGATAGAAAAAGGGTTTTAGAAGAAACTTATTTAGAATTAAAAAGCAAATATCTTGAGGTTCTTGCAAATAAAGATTTATCAGAGATTAAGCTTTCTGATGGGGCAAAAGAAGTTGCAAGAATAATGGAAGATTTTATTTAGAAAATGGAACAATTTTTAGACAGTTGTGTAATAATTCATTATTCTAATTACCTGGACGAGAACTCTAAAAAAATTATTAAAAAATGTTTTGATTTTGTTGAGAGTAAAAAGGATAAGTTTATTCTATGTTATTTTGCCTTGCAAGAGATTTACAATTTTAAAAAAAGAAGAATAAAGGTCCATAAAGAAGTAATAAGAAAATTGCAAAATCCACAGTATGATTTTGGAAAGGAACTTGATTTTAGATCTATTTCTTTTGCAAAGCAGTTATATGCCGCCCATAAAGGCAAGGATATTGTGAAGGTTTCAGAATATTTGAAAGAACAAAGGCGAACTTCTGACTATAAGATTGAGCAATTTTTGATTAAAATTTTAGATGAAAGAGCAATCCCTATACAAAAAATTGATAGCCAACTAGTAAATAAAATTAATGATATAATTTCTAATCATGCAGATTGTAAGATTTTAGCAAGTGCATTACAATTACAAAAAGAAAGGGAATTGTTTTTATTTGTAACTGCCGATGATGATTTTAATGAAAATGGGTATAACTACTTAGTAGAACATTTTGAGATTAATCATTCTAATGATGGGTGGAAGTTCCCAGATTTAAAGAATTTACTTTCTGAAAATTAATTTTTTCCATTAACAGAATAAATCTTTCTTTCAACTTCCTTAATCATCTGATGATACCCTTGTTTTCCTCCGAAGAGCTTCATGATTTCTAAAGGTCTTCCGTATTGACTAATTGGTTTGACCCTCAATACTTCAGCGTCTTCTAAGTTTTCAATTCCTTCGTCACTATATTTGTCAAGGAGTGCGGAGATTACCTCTCTTGCTTGTTTTCCGTATTTATCCCAGTAAGAATCTTGTTTTACTTTTTTTGCTCTCTCGCTTCTTGTTTTTGGTTTTTTTCCGTAAGCAACATGAAGTATAAGATCAAAAGGATCATATTGTTTTCCGTTTGGAATTGTTTCTCTTAGACAATCAAAAATAATTCCTTTTTGTTGAAGTTCTTCAATTAGTGCCCTCTTTTGATCAAGAATATTCCATTTTTGGATAAATTCGTTTAAAGTCTTATAGTCTTCTTTAACAGATTTTTTTGTATAATCTATAAGTTTTTCGGTGATTAACTTTCCTGAAGCATCTAAATATTGCTCTGATTGGTTTAGGACGTTTACATCTGCTTCTTTCACATAAAATTTTCTAGGATTTTCTTCTTCGTCATAGATATTAATGTCTGGTTTACTTTGCATTTCTTTAATTTCGTTTTCTTCTAATTTATCTTTGTCAATCTCTTCATCACTTTTTATTGTATAAATTTGGACTGGGTCACCATCAAATTCTGGATCGGCAAATTTATTTGTTACATTTCTAAAATCCATTATTGTAAAGTGTCTTTTATTATATTCTTCATTAATTCGCGTACCACGGCCAATAATTTGTTTAAACTCTGTCATTGATTGAATTGGTGCATCTAGAACAATTAATTTAGTTGTTTGAGCATCAACTCCGGTAGTCATAAGTTTAGACGTTGTCGCTATAACGGGATATTTTTTAGAAGGATCCATGAAATTATCTAATTGCATCTTTCCAATTTTGTTGTCTCCCGTAATTCTCATTACATATTTTTTATTTTTCTTATAAAGATCTTTATTTTCATTTATTAAAGCCCTCGTCATCCTTTCTGCATGTTCAATATCTACACAAAAAATAATTGTTTTATCCATTCTATTTGTTTTTCTCAAAAATTCTGAAACTTTTTTAGCAACAACCTTTGTTCTTTCATCAATTACTAAAGTTCTATCAAATTCTCTATTTGTGTAAACTTCGTCTGGAATGACTTCGCCATATTTGTCTTTCTCTTCTTTTTTTGGCCTGTAGCCATGAACATCTTTATCAATTGCAACTTTAATAACCCTGTAAGGTGCAAGAAATCCATCATCAATCCCTTGTTTGAGGGAATAAGTATAAACTGGTTTTCCGAAATAATCCATATTTGAAATATCTGTTGTTTCTTTTGGTGTTGCAGTCATACCAATTTGAACCGCATCTGAAAAATGGCTTAATACTTCTCTCCATGCAGAATTTGCTTTCGCACTTCCTCTATGACATTCATCCACAATAATCAAATCAAAGAAATCCTTGGAAAATTGTCTATAGATATTTTTAGCATCCTCATTCCCAGAAATTCCTTGGTAAAGGGCCATATAGACTTCATAAGATTTATCTGCTTTTCTTTTTTTGACTTTAGTTAATACTCCTTTATTTTTTAGAGGTTTTAAATCTTTATTCATAGGGTCATCAACTAGAACATTTCTATCTGCCAAGTAAAGTACCCTTGGGGTTTTTCCTTTTGGTCTCCATTTTTCTCTTAATCTCCAAATGGTCTGAAATGCTGTATACGTCTTTCCTGTTCCTGTTGCCATCACTAACAAAATTCTCTTCTGCCCTTTTGCAATTGCTTCAATGGTTCTATTTACTGCAATTCTTTGATAATATCTTGGATGTTTCCAGTCTTTTTCAAAATAATAATCTGCTGTGACCAAATCTTCAATTTTTTCATCAATTCCTTTATATTGCTTATACTTCTGCCAAAGCTCTTCGGGTGTTGGAAATTTATTTAAAGATATTTCTTTATTTTCTCCTGATTCTAAATCCTGCATTACAAAACTGTCTCCATTAGAACTAAATGCAAAGGGGAGGTCTAAGATCTCTGCATAGTCTTGTGCTTGTTGCAATCCAGCTCCTACTGCATGTTTATTATCTTTTGCTTCAACAACTGCAATAGGAATATTATTTTTGTAATAAAGAATATAATCTGCTTTTTTTGGCGTGCCTCTCGTTGTTTTTTCTCCGTATACATAAATTCTACCATCTGTAAAATATTTTTCCTCACGGATTTGTTTGTCCTTGTCCCACTTAGCATTTAAAATTGCTGGAAGAATAAATTTGGTTCTTATATCTGCTTCTGTTAATTGCTTCTTATTCATGATTTTATAAGAAAATCAATTGTTTTAAGGTTTTTCATTTTCCCACTCTAAAATTTAAATAAAAAAATATAAACTCCTGAGATCTTTTTATTAAATGTCGTGCTTAATCTGTTTTATTGATAAAGAAGGTTTTTGTGGAACTTGTGAAAAAGAAGCTATGGGCGAAACAGACATAGATTGCGATAAGTGTTCTTTTAAGAAAAAATTTGAGGGAGATGAAGAAAAGGAATTTATTTATTGTTTTTGGAAAGGGGAAATTCAAACAAATTTTTTAGAATAATATTTATCCCTATTCTCAACCCAACTCCAAAAGCCATTGCCGATGATAACATGATCTAAAACTTTGATATCAATCTCTTTTCCGATGTTTATTAGTTGTTCTGTTATATCTAAATCCTCCTCACTTGGTTTTGGATCTCCGCTAGGATGGTTATGGACAAGGATTATTTTTTTAGCAGAGTTTTTTATAGCAGGTCTGAATATTTCTCTGGGATGGATGATTGCTGAGTCTAAAACTCCTTTTGTGATTAGTTCTTCTTTTAGAATATGGTTTCTTGTTGATAGTAAGAGGATGTAAAAACATTCTTGTTTTTCTGTTTTTACTTTGTCTTTAAAATGATTGTAAACATCTTCTGCAGAAGTTATTTTGATTAGATTGTTTTTTGATTGTGAGTGTCTTTTTCCCAATTCAGAGATTGCAAGAATTTGCATTGCTTTTCCAGGGCCGATGCCCTTTATTTCTTGAAGTTCTTTTAATGAACAATCAAATAATTTTTCTAGGCTGTATTGTGAGATTAGTCTGTTTGACATGTCTATGACATTTTCATTTATTGTACCTGTTCTTAATATTATTGCGAGAAGTTCTGCATCACTTAGTGATTCTTTTCCTTGTTTTAAAAATCGCTCCCTTGGTTTACTTGAGTTTGGCATGTCTGCGATTCTCATAATGTTTCTTGTTTCTTGTGTTTATATTTTTATCTTCTCACATAATGTTTAAATAGGTTTTTGACTTTTTTATTTTATGGCAGAGAGTGTGAATACTGGTGGGACGAGAAAGTTTGTTTATGATTCTAGTTATAATCCGAAGAATACGCCTGAGGAAGATGCGGCGATGGACGAGGCTTGGGCTATTGCTAGGGAAAGAAAAAGAAGGCAGAGGATTTGGAAGATTGTGGGAATTGGATTGATTGCAATATTAATTTTAGGCGTTGTTAGTTGGGCAGTTCTTTAATAATGTTTAACACGGGTTAAGTAAATATAACAATCTGGACAATATTTTTCATTGTTAATTTGATATTTTGAGTTTTCTTTGACTACAACGCCACATCCTGGGTTTGCGCAAAATTTTTTATCTTGTGTTTTTTCTTCTAAATTTTCTTTCATGGGAAATTTACCATTTTTGGTTTTGGCATTTTTCTTTGTTCGTCAATCCAGGTTTTGACCCTCATGATTTGACCTTGACTCCTTAAATCTTCTATTTGTTGAAATTGTTTATTTATTTCGTGTGATTTGCAAGCTGGTGGACAAACACTACATTGATGTGAGTTTACAAAATTTTGTATTTGTCCTCTTTTTAAATCAGAAATTATTTCTTTTGTTTCTTGGGACTTTAAATCTCCAATAAGGTATTTTCTATTTAAATTTCTGTCACAGCAAAAGTAAACTCCAGACGGAGAGACTTCCATAAAGAGTCCAGCCCCCCGGCATTCTTGATAGGTTCTTTCTTGATCTTTTAATGCATCGTATCTTACCTTAACATTTACAACATTGGTTCCTGTTCCTTTGAGAGTTTTTTTTACATTAGTTTCAACAATTTCAAAAGTTTTGTCTAAGAATTCGGGGGATAGTTGTTTAGTTCCATAATAATTAAATTCAGGTCTGTAAACTACAAAATCTATTTTTCCACCTTCATCAGTTATTTCTCTTAATCTCCTTGCTGTTTCTGGTAAATCATCTTGATTGATTTCATTTATTACGATTCCTACTCCAATTGAGGTTTTTGGTCCTGCTTTTGAAAAATATTTAATTGCATTTAAGGTTCTTTGGAGTGCTTTTTTTCTTAGAGGGTTGTGAAATTGGTCATAAACTTCTTGTGTTCCTGCATTTAAACTAGTTCTTATCAGTAATGGTTCTGCTGTTAAAATTGCATCTGCTCTTTCTTGGGTTACTGTGTTTCCGTTTGTGTAGATTACAGAGTCAGCATTATTGTCTGTTGTGTGTTGGACTAGTTTTTCTAATCCCTGAAATAAAAAAGGTTCTCCACCTCCAGTAAAAATTATTCCCTTTAAGCCATAATTAAATAATTTATCTAAATATTTTTTTCCGAGGTCAACGTCTTCTAAGTGGCAATCAGGGTCTGAAAATAAGTTTTCTTGCCAACATCCTTCTAGTCTTTTTGGGAGTTCGTATGCACAGATTCCACACCTATTTGTACAGTTTAGTGTGGTGATAAACTCAGCAGTAACAGGTTTTATTTTTTCATATTCTCCTTTTAAGACACTATCTACAATTTGCTCATGGAAAACCCAATTGTTTGGATTTAAAAATTTTAAAGGATCTGAATCTTGTTGTGGTTTTTGGAATTCTCCTACTGCTTTTGGATTAGGCACTAGTCCTTTTTCATTGATTTTGTTTAATAGCTGATAATAATCATCCATAAAAAGATTAAGAAATAAATTTTTTTATGTTTAATCAATATTTTTTTTGTAAAAGATATTTGGTATATTTTTGTAAGTGAAAATAGTGATAAATAGTCTTGGTGGCTAGAGATATTGGTTTTAGCTTTCAGGAGTATTTTTAATTTTTCTTATTTTGTAGAAATATATTATTCTGTATTCTCACTATTTAATATATTGAGAAAGGTTTAAATATATTCTTTCCTTTTTTTGTTTATGAAGAGAAGAGTTATAAAACAAGGGCATAATACGCTGACAATAACCTTGCCTAGCGACTGGACTAAAAGATATAATGTTTTGCCAGGGGCAGAAGTTGATTTAACTGAAAAGAGTAATGGGCTTTTTGTTTCTACTGAAAAACACAATAATTTTGATAAGACTGAGTTTGATATAACTGGGATGGATATTCCTACTATTTGGAAATATTTTATGGCGGCCTATAGGGAAGGTTATGATGAGGTTTTAATTAAGTTTAATGAATCAGATAAAATCGATAGCCCTTATAAATTTTTAACTCAGCATAGGATTGATTTGGCTTATAAAAAAGAGAGGGAGAAAAAAAGAATTTTAGAGGCATTGCATGGATTAGTAACGCGATTTATAGGTTTTGAAATTGTAGAACATGGCAAGGGTTTTGTAATTGTTAGGGAAATGGGGCATGTTTCTGAAAAAGAATTTGATAATTCATTAAGAAGAATTTTCTTTTTAATTCAACAAATGAGTGAGGAAACACTTGAAGCTATAAAGACAAAAAACCCTAAAATTATAAGTCATATGCATGATGTGGATATTAATCTAGATAAGTTTCATGATTATTGTATTAGAATTTTGAATAAAACAGCTAACAAAGATTGTAAAAAAACTTCGTTGTATTTTTCAATTTTATTTTTACTTGAGTTAATTGGTGATGAATTTAAAAATATTTCAACCCATCTTATTAATGATTTTCCAAACATGAAGATGAAGCATGTTCAGGTCTTGGTTGAGTCTATAAAGGAGCAGATAGATTCATTTTATGATTTATTTTATAAGTTTGATAAGGAAAAAATTAAGAAAGTTTCTGAAATTGATAGTAGGACTTACATGGTTTTTCCTGAAATTTATAAAAAATCAAGTGAAGAAGAAAAAGAGATTTTTCATCATTTAAGGATGATTTCTAGATATATTAATTCTTTATTAGAGTTAAGGATTGAGATGGAATTTTAATAATGTTTAAATAATCTATTTTCTTATTTTATTTATGGCAAAAAAGAATAAAGGTGTTAAGAAGTCTGTTGCTAAGGGCGAGGATTCTTCTGGAATTTTTGTTCCTGGAGGGCTTTTGCTTGGATTAGGTATTGGGCTTGCTTATGGTCGTCCGGATGTTGGAGCTTTGGTCGGTCTTGGGAGTGGCTTTATCTTGATGGCGATTATTAGATTTTTAAAACAATGAAACTGAAAAAAATAAATTGGAGAGTTTTGGTTTTATGTATTTTAATTAGTTTTTCTGCTGCAATTTTTGGAGGGATTTTTACTGCTTCAAGTGTTGATAGTTGGTATGCAGATTTAGAAAAACCTTTTTTTAATCCTCCTTCTTGGGTTTTTTCTCCTGTTTGGACTTTGCTTTATTTTTTCATGGCTGTTTCATTATATTTAGTTTTTACAGCGAAGAAGAATCGTGATAGAAAAATCGCTCTTGTATTTTTTGGAATCCAGTTGGTTTTTAATGCTTTATGGAGCTATTTATTTTTTGGTCTGCAAAATCCGGCTATTGCATTTGGAGAGATTGTTTTGTTGTTAATTGCAATAGTTTATACTGCTATTTTTTCTTATAGGATTAGAAGGAGTGCAGGGATTTTATTTATTCCTTATATTTTGTGGGTTAGTTTTGCGGCGGTTTTAAATTATTTTATAATGGTTTTAAATTAAGTATTTACGAGAGTTGTCTAGAAAGTTCTTCAGAAACTTCTTTTCCTGAAACTTCTCCTCTGTGTTTTGACATTATTAGTCCCATGTAAGCTCCTTTTGTAAGGCCTGGTTTTTCTTTTATCAGTTCTTTGACTTCTTTTTCTAAATTGATTTCTGATTTTTCAATTGCTTTTTCAAAAGATTTTCCTTGTGCAAGTTGTTGCATAACTGATTTTACATAGTTTTCTGAAATTTTATTTTCTTTAACAGCCTCTAAAATTTGTTCAAGTTGATGGGCTTCTAATTTTTTATTTTCTTTATTTTCAATTTCTTTTAAGAATATTGTGAGCATTTTTGCAACAAGTTGAGGGTTGTTATATGTTTTTAGTAAATAGTCAAATTCTTCAATAAGTTTTTCTTTAACAAGGAGTTTTACTAGTTCGGGATTTAGGCCAAATTCTTTTAGATATGATCTGTGTTCGGAGATGAGTTTTGGAAGATTGTTTTTTGTTTTATTTATTAGGTCTCGTGAGATTTTTAGTAATGGTAAATCTGTTTCAGGATACATTCTAGCTGCAGAGGGCATTGGTCTTAAGAAAGTGGTTGTTCCTTCTGGGTTTGCTTTTCTAACTTCTTGAGGCGAACCTTTTGATAAAATTTCAAGTCTTGCATTTATTGCATTTGCAGATTTTTCTGCTTTTAATCTTGGAGCAACTATTAATATAAATGCATCTTTTTCATCTAGTTCGAGGGTTTTTTTAATATCTATAATTTCTGTTTGTGAAAAATCATATTTTTCTAGATTCTCATCTGAGTGGATTATGCCTCCGATGCCTGTTTTTGATTTTGCAAAATCAGATAGATCTGAACCTATTCTTTTTCCTTTTTGTATCTCTGTTCCTAGAATTTTATTTGCATTTTCTAATTTTAATCCTAAAACTATTTCTTTATTTTCAATTGCTTTTTTTACAAATTTGCATTTTGTGTTTTTTAGTATCGGGGTTATGTCTTTTTCTAATGGGATTTTTATCTGGGATATTTTTGATTTTAATTCTTGGATTTTAGTTTGTCTTTCTGCTTCATTGTTTACAACTGCAATCATTGTTTTTGGGTCTTGGAAACCTTTTATTTCAACTCTTTTTGTTTTTTCTGTTGAAATGTTTAGGTCTTGTCTTATTGTCCCTAGACCCCTTTTTACTTTACAGGCTCTTAGAATTTCTCCAATTTTCAGTGCGGCTTCTTTTATTTGTTCTGGAGATTTTAGGTCTGGTTTTGTTGTGATTTCTACTAATGGGATTCCTAGTCTGTCTAGGTTGTAGGTTGTTTTGTTTTTTTCTCTTTTTACAATTCTTGCTGCATCTTCTTCTAATGCAATTGTTTCTATTCCTACTTTTCCTTGTGATGTTTCTATATATCCGTCGTGGGCGATTAGAACTGTTCTTTGAAATCCAGAGGTGTTGGAGCCATCGATAACTGTTTTTCTCATAATTTGTGTTACTGGAAATGGTTTTGCATTTAGTAGGATTGCAATTTGTAGTCCGATTTGTAGTGCTTCTTTGTTAATTTCGTGAGGTGGTTCTTCATCTAGTTCTACAAGGCAGTTTGTGTCATAATAAAGATATTCATAGGTTTTATTTTTTGATTTTTCATATGCTGCTGCTCTGTCTATTTTTCCAGTTTCTCCTACAACTGGATTGAGTTTTCTTTTTATGATTTTTTCTGGTTCGTCATTTCTTAGAATTGATGGGCAGGGGCAGAATAATTTAGATGTGTCTAGTTGTTGGTGTATTTCTAATCCTGCTTTTATTTTTTCCATGTTTGTATATGGTTGTTAGAGTTATAAAGGTTTTTGATGAGTTTGAAAACATTTAAATATCTCGGGAGGGTTTTAATTATGGAGGTGAAAATGTCAAAAAAATCTGATAAAAAAATTCCAGAGGGAGTTAAGGTTCTGTCTGCATTATACTTTTTTGGTGCAGTAGTTTCTATGCTGATTGCGAGCTTTTTATTTAACTTTTATGATTCATTGACTTCAGGAATTGCAGGAGGCCAGTTAAGCCAAATGGCTTTGATGATAGAGCCCTTGTGGGTTTTAGTTGCTGGTATTGCTTTGATTGCAATGGGTGTATTGGATTATTTTATTGGACGAGGTTTACTTAAACTTCAGAATTGGGCAAGGATAGTTGTTTCAGTTTTTGCGGTTTTAGGAATAGTTGGTTCAATTTCTAATCTTAGTACTGGAGCTTATGCAACAGGGATTTTTTCTTTAGCATTATCTGGCTTAATTGCTTGGTATATGTTAATTAGAAAAGAAACTAAGAAAGCTTTTAATTAATTTTTTTAGAAATCTCTCTTGAGAGATTTTCTAATATTTTTTCTTTTATTTTATTTTTATCTTTTGCCCATGTTTTATGACCTAGAATCCATGACAATTTTATTAGCGCAGTTTCAGATAACATGTCTTCTAAGAAGATTATTCCTGTTTTTTGTAAATCTCTTCCTGCTGAATAAACATTAGGATTTAGTCTGCCGTTGATTGTTTGTGCAGTTCCACAGATTGTTACTCCTTTTTTTATTGCTTGTTTTATTTTTGGGAGCCAGTTGTATTTAGAGTCTTTTGCTGGAACTTGTCCTAATCCTGTTAGTTCTAGGATTATTCCTTTGTAACCTTGTTTTGTGTAGTATTCCAGGATTGAAGGATCTTGTCCTGGATAGATTTGTATTAGGGCGATGTTTTCATTGAATTTTGTATCTAGTTTTACTTTGTTAGAATTTCTTGCATTGAATTCTTGGAGGATGTTTATTGATTTTGATTCTGGGTCGATTTCTGCTAGTGGTTTTGTATTTATTGGTTGGAATGCGTCTCTTTTTGATGTGTGCATTTTTCTGACTTTTGTTCCTGGGATTGCTATTGCTTTGTTATCGTCTGTATTTTTATGCCCTACAATTGCGACTTCTGCTATGTCTGATGTTGCATAAAGTGCTGCTGAGATTAGGTTTAGGTGTGCGTCTGTTGAACCCCTGTCTATTGATCTTTGTGAATATGTTAGTGCAATAGGTTTGTTTATATCTTGTAGAAAAAATGATAATGTTGCTGAGGTGTAGTGTAAAAAGTCTGTTCCGTGTGTGATGATTATTCCGTCGATGTCTTTGTTGTTTAGTAGTTTTTCAGAGGTTTGTGCTAGGATTTTCCAGTCTTTGAATGACATGTTTTCTGACCATTTCATAAATGGTTTCTCTATTTTTACAATGTTGCAGATTTCTTTTAGTTCGGGTGCGATGTTTAAAATTTCTTCTGCATCTGTTGAGATGACTCCTCCTGTTTTTGGGTCTAGTCTTGAGGAGATTGTTCCTCCTGTTATAATCATTGCAATGTTTTTTAGCTTGGGGTTTTTTTCTAATTGTTTTTTTTGTTTTTCTAATTGTTTTGATTTTTCTAAAACTTTTATGTTTGTGATTGTTTCTTCTTTTATTCCTATGTTGTATCCGGATTCTAATTTTAGTAGGATTGTTTCTGGATCATAGCTTTCTAAGATGTTTCCCATCCATTCTTTTTCTCTTGTTGTGATATTTACTTTGTCTCCTGGATTGAATGTTTTTGTTTTCATGATTTTTTAAGTTGAAGAGTGTATAAAAATGTTTTGAGGTCTTTTGAATGGTTTTGTTTTGGGATGGCTTATATTCATTAGGGGGATTATGATTTGTCGAAGATTTTTACTATTGCCCTTTTAGGGTTTTTGTCGAGGGATTTTGAAGTTTTTTAAAATGGTTGTAGAATTAAAATTTGGGTTGATGGTTGATTAATTTTTAGAAAGGAGGATATTTTATCAAAGATTATCCATACCAGAGATTTTGGTCTCCGTGGTATTGTCTATCTGATCTTTTTATATCTACTCCTGTTTTTCCATGAACGGAGATTCTTTTTGGTCCGTCTCCGAAAAAAGTTTCTGCAATTCTTGTTTCAAGTCCCCTTAGTATTGGTGTGCAGCTTGCTTTTGCTAAATCTTCTTCTTGAAGTAATGCGTCTATTTTTTCTGCTCTCTTGTCTTGTGGAACTTTCTCTAATTTATTATCTATTAATTTTAGTGCTTCTGTAGGAGACTCATAGTGTAATGCGGTTTCAGCAAGTTTTCTAATATAGGCTTCAGGAGGAAAATTACATTGCCATAGAATACTATTAAGTCTTGTAGAAGAATCTGTGTCTAATCCATATTCAAGGCTAATTTTATTAATTCTTCTTTCATATTCTGTTTTATTTTCTTCGATATAGGTTGATCCCATAATTTTAATTAGAATACTTAGTTTAAAAATTTAACTCTTTTATAGTAACATCATCTTGAAAAATATCTGGAGATCATTTTGGTTTTTCGAGGATATTTGTTTTTAAGATATAGTCCGTATGCAACTCCTGCTATAAGTCCTCCTAGGTGGGCTGTGTTTCCTATTGGTAGTCCTGCAACTGCAGAGATTGCCCATAAACCAAACATTAGGAATAACATTGCTGCCCACATTGGCATTGGAATAATGAAAAATACTAAAACCGGGAGTCTTGGAGTGAGGATTGCTAATAATCCGCCAAGGCCGAAGATTGCTCCTGATGCACCGACGGCAAAGGTGTTTATACCTATTCCAGTTATTCCTGCGATTAAAACATAAAATAATCCTGCTGCTAAGCCTGATGAAAAATAGAATATTAAAAATCTTTTTTTCCCTACAAGTCTTTCTACAAAAGAACCAATAAACATTAGTGAGACCATATTTACAAATAAGTGACCTAGTCCAGCGTGTAAGAACATAGATGTTAAAAATGTCCAAAGATTTTTTCCTTGTAGTGCCATAGATGGTTGTAATGCAAGAAGGTTTGATGTTGAATTTTGCCCTAAAAAGTTTAGAGTAATGAAAAATCCAATAAATGCAATTACATTTGCAATGATAATCCATCCGGTATATGTTGAAAAAATCTTATCTCTCATAAATAAAATAGGTGAATTTAATTTATAAAATGTTTTATTATTCTTTTAATGTCTTACTTTTTTTTCTTACTCTTTTTAGAACTTTTTTTCTTAGTAGTCTTCTTCTTACTTTTCTTAGAACTTTTTTTCTTACTCTTTTTGGCTTCGGCTTTTTCTTTTTCTGCTTTTTTGGCTTCGGCTTTTTCTTTTCTAGCTTTCTTTTGCTTAGCTTTCTTTTTCTCCTTTTCTCTCTTCTCTTCTTTTTTTCTAATTGTTGCCTTTCTTTTTCTAATTGTTGCCTTTTTCTCTTGTATGTCTTTAATTTCTTCTTGTATTGATTCTAAATGATTTTGCAATCTAGATATTTTCCTCTTTAGGTCTTTTATAATTTTTTCTGATTCTGCTAGTTGGTAAACTTCTGCACATTCTTCACATGAAAAATTGTGATCTAAAGCTGTTTCTTCGCTTACTTCAATTTCGCAAGATTCGCAATTATAATATCTTTTTGCATGTCTGTTTTGTAATTGGGATTCTAACATTGCAATTTTTTTTAATAATGATTGTTCTAATTTTATGAGGCATTTTTCTGTGTCAAGTGTCCAGTAATAAATATACCATCCTTTTCTTTTGTCTTTTTTTCTAATGAATGAAACTAGGCCTTCTGCAGAAAGTTTGTATAGTATATTTCTGACTTGATTGATTGTTAATTCCATTTTTTTTGCAATCAAGAATTCATTAACATCTTTTTTATTGTATAATATCTCTACAATTCTGCCCGCACCAACTCCGGCCATTTCTTCGACAAGATTTTCTAATAATTTTACTTGTTCTTTTTTAGGTTTTTGAGAGCTTTTTTTTAGTTTTTTAACACTCTTTTTCTTAGCTTTTTTTGTAGTTTTTTTAGAAGGCATATATTATTTTTATTTGTTTATCTTAAATACTTTTCGTTTTTGTTGTCGTCATTTTATAATTAACATAAAACTATAAAAACAAATTTCGGTCTTTTTCTACTATGGGATGGTTTAGTAAAAAGGAAAATGTGCCAAAATTACCCCCGGCGCCGAGTGTCCCTGATTTGCCTTCTAAAGACAATAAAAAACAATTACCTGATTTGCCTTCTTTTCCTAATAATTCTTCAAATGAAAATCTTAATCAAGAGATGGTGAAGTCTGCTGTTAATGATTCAAGCTCTTCTGAGGATTTAGGGGTGAAACAGGGGTCTCAGTTAAATTCTGGGGCCCCGTCTAATTTACCTAATCCTCCAGTTAGAGAGCATGAGAAATATAAACCTCCTCAAAATACATTGCCTCAAAATAATCATATGCCTATGCCTTCTAATGATTTGCCTGCTCCAGCACATCATGCACCCAAGGCACATAATTCTCTACCACAAGATAATAATCCAGTAGTTCCGCATCATGAATCAATGAATGTTCCTCAACACCATGAGGTTCGTAAGGCTCCTGAACATCCAAGAGTTCAAGAACCTACTGCTGTAAAATTAAATAAGAAAGAGGATGACAGTCCGATTTTTATTAGGGTTGATAAATTTCAAGATGCACAAAAGTCTTTTGAGAGTATTAAGAAAGGGTTGGATTCAATTTCAGATATTGTTGAAAAAGTAGAGGATGTTAAAAAGAAAGAGGATGAGGAGCTTGCTTCGTGGGTTAAGGAAGTTGAAGAGTTGAAGGCAAAGATTTCTGATTTAGATTCTAAAATTTTTGATAAGTTATAATGGCAAAAAAAGAAGATATTTATGTTTCTTTTAGGTCTGATTATTATCGGGCTGGAAAAAAAGATTTGCTGAGTTGCCAGGTCTCTCTTTTGAGGGTTTTGAAACGTTTACAGAATATTAAGAAGTTGAGGGATAGAAAGGCTAAATTAAAGATTATGCTGAAAAATAAACTTGAGTCTGTTTCTGGGGCTGCAGAGAAGATTGAAGATCAAATTCCTAGTTCTAAAATTCCGAAGTCATTGCAAAATAAGACTGAGAAAAAGGAAGTTGTTGTTAAGACTTCTAAGAATGTTTCTGGTAAAAAGGATAAGTTGGATTTAGAACTTCAAGCTATTCAGGATAAGTTGAAAGAGTTGGATGTTTAAAGGAATTTTCTATTGTTTTTGATGAGTTGTTTGTTTTCAGAAGCCAAATATTTAAAAGTTTGATTTGTTATTTTATTTTATGGATAGAAAGGAATTGATTAAAAAGTATGTGGATTTTTTTAAGAGTAAGGGTCATGTTGAGATTAAGAATTCTCCTCTTGTGCCAGAGAATGATCCGACTGTTTTGTTTACAACTGCAGGGATGCATCCCTTAGTTCCATTTTTGTTAGGCGAGAAACATCCTCAAGGAAATAGATTGTGCAATGTTCAGAGATGTATCAGGACTGGAGATATTGACGAGGTTGGAGATAGTTATCATCATACTTTTTTTGAGATGTTGGGGAATTGGTCTTTGGGAGATTATTTTAAGGAAGAGGCGATTAAGATGTCTTATGAGTTTTTGAATTCTGAATTAGGAATTTCTAAAGATAGGTTTGCTGTTTCTGTTTTTGGAGGTAATGAGGATGTTGTTAAAGATGAGGGGTCTGCTGAGATTTGGAAGTCTTTGGGTGTTTATGAAAAGAGGATTGCTTTTTTGAGTGATAATTGGTGGGAAACTGCAGGGGCTGGACCTTGTGGCCCAGATACTGAAATGTTTTATTGGAAGTTGAATTCTGTTCAGGCTCCTGAAATTTTTAATGCTGAGGATAATAATTGGGTGGAGATTTGGAATGATGTTTTAATGGGTTATAAAAAAGATTCTGAAGGGAATTATGTTGAGGCAGGGCAGAAGAATATTGATACTGGAATGGGTGTGGAAAGGACTGTTGCTGTTTTGAATGGTTTAGAGGATAATTATTTGGCTGATATGTGGAAGCCGATTATTGAGAAGATTGAGTTGTTATCTGGGGAAAAGTATGGCGATGACGATGAGAAGACTAGGGCGATGAGAATTATTGCAGACCATGTTAAGGCGGCGGTTTTTATTATTCACGACGGGATTGTTCCTGGTAATTCTGAACAGGGTTATGTTTTAAGAAGATTGATTAGACGGGCTATTAGGTATGGTCGTTTGTTGGGGATTGAGAAGTTTGTTGCTAAGGTTGCAGAGCCTGTATTTTTTATTTATGATGATTATGGTTTTTCTGAAGTGGAGATGGAGAGAATTGTTATTGAATTAGAAAAGGAAGAAGAGAATTTTTTAAAGACTTTGGAGCAGGGGCTGAGGGTTTTTGAGAGGTTGGCTTCTGGGGCTAAAAGTATTTCTGGGAAGGATGCTTTTCTTTTGTATCAGAGTTATGGTTTTCCTATTGAGATGACTAAGGAGTTGGCTTTTAAGGAAGGGATTGAAATTGATGAGGAAGGTTTTAGGTTGGAGGATGAGAGGCATAAGGAGTTATCTAAGACTGCTTCTGCTGGGAAGTTTAAATCTGGGCTTGCTGATGATTCTGAGGCGACAACGAGATTGCATACTGCGACTCACTTGTTGAATCAGGCTTTGAGAGAAGTTTTAGATGATAATGAGATTTATCAGAGGGGATCTAATATTACTCCGGAGAGGTTGAGGTTTGATTTTAATTTTGATAGGAAGTTGACTAAGGATGAATTAAAAGCTGTGGAAGAATGGGTTAATGATAAGATTGAGATGGATTTGCCTGTTGTTTGTGAGGAGATGTCTTTGGAGAAGGCTAAAGAGAAAGGTGCTGTAGGGGTTTTTGATTCTAAGTATGGGGAGAAGGTTAAGGTTTATTTTGTTGGTGATGTTTCTAAGGAGATTTGTGCTGGACCGCATGTTTCATCTACTGGGGAGTTGGGGAAGTTTAGGATTAAGAAAGAGCAGTCGTCTTCTTCAGGAGTGAGAAGGATTAAGGCTGTTTTGGAGTAGATTGGAAATATTTATAATCTTTTAGAGAGTGGGTTTTTTATGGGATATAAAGAAAAGACAATAGAATCATATAATAAAAATGCGGGAGAGTTGTCTAAAAAATTTAAGAAATTAATGGATTTGAAAAAGAGGTATGAATTTCAGAGGTTTGTTGATTTGCTTAATGGGGATAAAATTCTTGATTTAGGTTGTGGTTCTGGGGACCATTCAGTTTATTTTAGGGAAATTGGTTTGGATGTAACTGCCATTGATTTATCTGAAGAGATGATTAAACTTTGTAAGGAAAAGGGCATTAATGCTTTTGTGAAAGACATTGAAAATTTGGACTTTGAGGATAATTCTTTTGACGGGCTTTGGGCGGTTACTTCATTGTTGCATATTCCAAAATTAAAAATTAAAAATGTAATTGAAAATTTGGGTCGCATTTTAAACGAAAAAGGTATTCTTTATGTTTGTATAAAAGAAGGAGAGGGAGAAGATTTTGTTGAAGATAAGTTTGGAGATACTAGTAGGTTCTTTGTTTTTTGGAGAGAAGACGAATTCTTGAAATTGTTTGAGGATAAATTTGTTTTAATTGAAAATAAAAAAACGCAGTTAGGGGATACTACTTTTATACAGGCGTTTTTTAGAAAGAGGGATTAAAATGGGATGTCGTCATCGGGTTTTTGAGGAAGGGTGCTCCAAGGTTCTTCCCCCTTATCGATCCAATGACTATCCCTTTGTAATCTCTTTAATTGTTCTTTTGAGAGTTTTCCAAAACTAAATCTTGCATTAGAGGAAGGAATATCTGCGAGGTCTATTAGTGGGGTATCTTCAATAGGAGTTATTTCTTCTAATAGTTTTTCATCTTGTTTTCTCCTCTTCTGGATTTTATTAATAATGGGGGTTCTTTCTTCTATTATTTCATTGAATGAGGTATTGAATAATGTCTTATGTTTTGGCTCTGACAAAATATAGATATTTGTTCTTCTGGGACCGGGGATTTTTATTTTTTTTAAATCGGGCAGTTGTTCGTAATGTTCTAGCATTAGTTCAATTCTTTGTTTTCCTTTCTTGGTTGCTATATCTAAATCTCCCTCAAAAATCGCTTCTATATCTCTTGTATGGATATTTTGCCAAGATTGTTTATGGCCTTTTCTTTTATTATATTCTCCAGATCCTTCTTCTACATCTTTTTTAATCATTGCTTTTAATTCAGCGACAATTTCGGGGATTGGTTCTTTAGTCCTCATATGTCTTGAGATTGCAAAACCATAGAACCCTAATTCATGAGGGATTAGCCAAAAATCTCCCCAGTTTATTTTTATTGTTGAAAATGGCCTATCTAAATCTCTAGAAGTTACTTTGTCTTCTCTATTTAATAATCCGTAGTAATAGGCTACATTATCTTGCATTGTAACTTTTTCCCATAAGTTTTCCAACCCTTGAAGAAATCTTTTTTTAGGAGAGGGTTTTTCTCCAAATAGTGTAATGTAGTCATCTATTGTATTTACTGCATAATGTAGTTGGTAATCTACAAGCACTCCCTTCTTTCCCCTTCCTGATTTTAATTCTATTGATAATCTGGGATCAAAAGTTCCATTGGTAGTGATTAAGTCAGGCCGTCTGCTTCCTTGAGGATTTCTTAACATTTTAAATAGCCTTGAGGCATAGAATTCCGCATCATTGCCAAAAGAAGCTGTTTTATGTTTGTATCCTTTTTTAACCATTTGAATGAGAATTAAAATGCTTTTAAAAATAAGGTTATACTCAAATATATATAAATAAACTAAATTAATGCAACCCTGTGTTTTGTTTTTGGACTATGATCCTCTGATTCATATTGTTCTTCATAAGGTTTTAGTTTTCTGATTATTGATTCGTTTGGATTGTCTTCTAAAAGATATGAGTTAAATTGATCACTATAAGGAATTTCTTTAAATTGTCCTTGAGGGATTCTTTCATATCTTTTTAGTTGCTTTGTTTTAATTCCTAATTGAGCTAATTTTTCAAAAAGTTTTTCTCTGTTTGGACAGTCTTCTGAAGGCGTCCTTAATGTATAGATGTGTTCCCCACTTTGAGGGGCATAAACTACGATGGTGTCTTCTCTATCTTCTTGTGTGAAAGGGTCTTCAGGGAAGGCTAATATTTCTTCTACTGTTCTTGGTTTTCTTGCCATAAGTTATAATATCTATAAGGGTTTAAAAATCTTTGTTTTGTAACTACTTTTAAGATACATTAGATTGTTGTAAATTTTTATACACTTTTAGTTTATTAATTTTATATTATTGTATTTTTTATGGATATTATGTCTCTTGGGAAGGATTTAGAGCAAGGATTGGAAGACTTGAGAAAGGTTAGTCCTTATTTTGAGGATAGGGCTGGTCATTTATTTGATAATTTAGAATCAATAAAGGAGCGAGTTGAGCAAGGGAATAGGGGGGAAATTCAGAGGTATTATTTATTGAGGTCTACAATATTGGCTTTGGCAATGGACTATGTTCCTAAAAAGACTAAAGTGAAATATGTGCAAGCTATGGAAAGAGATCGAGAATTATGGAGATTAAATAGGTAGTTATTTGAATTTTTTCTCTATTCTGTTAAGTTGTTTTTTGATTTGTTCTATTTCTCTTGCTGATTTTCTATTTACTGCATAATCATATTCTGCTTTTTTTCTGTCTTTTTCTGCTTGTCTGTTTTGTGACATTAATATTACTGGAGCTTGAATTGCAGCTAAGCAAGATAATACAAGATTTAAAAGAATAAATGGATAGGGATCCCATGTATTAATCCATGCATAGACATTGGCTGCCATCCATAGGACAAGGAAGACTAAAAAACCAGTGATGAAAGTCCAGGAACCTGCATATTTTGTTAATGCGTCGGAAGCTCTTTGCCCGAATGTTCTTTCAACTTTTAGAAATTTCTTTATCTCCTCTGTTTTTTTCATGATGTTAAAAGAGGGGATTGGTTTAAATATTTATTGTTCTTATCTATGGATGTTAAGAAAATCTGTTTGTTCTGGGTTTAATGGGATTTGTTTTAGTAATGGGCATCCTAGAAAAGGCCGGACATAAGTTTGTTTGTAGAATTCTCTGAATCTGTCTGAAAGGGTTTTTCCCTCAAAGCAAGCATCTTGAGTATATTCTTTTGCTTCTTCTAATTCTGAAATTTCTTTATGTCCTCTTTGTGATTCAAAATATTTTTGATCTCGCATCCAGATTAATTGTAATGTGTTATAATGTTCAAGTGTAAGTGGTTGAATTAGTTGGTCAATTTGTTGAATGGCTTGTTGAGAATTTGGGTTTTGGAGGGCAGTATCTATTTTTTCTAATGTTTTTTGTTTATTAGGATCCCGGCATATACAGCCTTCCATCATAGTATAAGCAGGTATACCTTGTATTTAAATGTTTTGATTATTGAGTTTATGGGGGTGAAGAAGGTATAAGAGGGGATACTTTGTAATCATTTGAAAATAGTAAAATTTAAAAGGTAGAAATCTTTTTATTAATTATGGCAAGAACAAATGGAATGGGATTTAATCCCTTAAATGAAAGAAATGAGACTCCTTATGATTCGCATCTTAACAAAATTGTGCAAGTTGATGGAGGCTCTGTTACTGTTTTAGGAAATTTAAAAGATGTAGAAAGAAATTATGCAGGGGTTACATTTTATTTTAGGCCTTATATGTCTGCTGATCCATTGGATCAAGATTTAAGAATTATTTCAGATTCTGAAGCTGTAATTGATATACCTTCAACTTCTGCTTTTGCAATTAAGGAGATTCCAGAAGATTTATCAGAGCTTGTTGAGAAGATAAATAAGGGGATTGTAGATAAGAGAAATGCTAATGGGCCTCATTCTAGATAAATTCCGACTAAACCAGGTCTTGCTTTTTTAGACATATTTTTGGGGTCGTGTTTATTTTTATCATTTGTTGCAAATATTTCAACTTCTTTGTTTAGTGATTTTTCTAATGCTTCTTTATTGACTTTTCCTACTTCTGGGGGAATGACATAAACATAGATTTTTGAAAAGTCGTAATCCACTTTTTTTATAATTTTATTTATTTGTTCTGTGTATTTTTCATTTAAATCTTGCTCTGATTTTTTTGATTGTAATTTTGTTTTGTCTACTTTTGGCCATTCTGCATTTGATAAAAATTCTTTATTTCCTAATTTCTCCCATAGCTCTTCTGTTATATGTGGGCAGATTGGATTAAGGAGTTTTAGTGATTTTTCTAATGTTTCCTTGGAGAGTGTTTCTTGTTTTTCTAAGAATTCAAATAGTTCTTTAATTTTAATTGAGGCTTTTCTGTATTCTAATTCTTGTATATTACTTGTAACTTTTTCAATTGCTTTGTTTATCTTTCTTTCTGTTTCTTGTGAGTCTTTTCCTTGGGTGTAAGATTCAAATATTGAGAATATTTTTTTTACAAATCTTAAACTTCCTTGGATTCCGTTTTCGTCCCAGTCTATATTTTTGTCAGGAGATGCTAGTGAACATAAGAAATATCTTGCTGTGTCTATTCCGTATTTGTCTGAGACTGTTTCTGGTAGGACTACATTCCCTTTTGATTTTGACATTTTTTTGCCGCCTTCTGCATTTAACATTCCTTGGTGGAAAAGTTTTTTTGCTGGTTCATCAAAGTTGATTAGACCGATGTCTCTTAGGAATTTTGTGTAGAATCTGCAATAGATTAAATGCATACAAGCGTGTTCTGCCCCTCCGATGTATAGATTTATTGGCATCCAGTATTCTGCTTTTTCTTTGTTAAATATTTGGTTGTCGTTTTTTGGGTCGGTGTATCTTAAGAAGTACCATGATGAGTTTACAAATGTGTCCATTGTGTCTGTTTCTCTTTTTGCGTTTGCTCCACATGAAGGGCATTTTACATTTGTCCAATCTTCTGCAGTTTCTAGAGGGTTTCCTTCTCCGAATTTTACATTTGTTGGTAGTTTGACTGGAAGGTCTTTTTCTGGGACTGGGACAGGTCCGCAAGATTCACAATGGATTATTGGGATTGGAGTTCCCCAGTATCTTTGTCTTGAGATTAACCAGTCTCTTAGTTTGTAGTTTGTAACTTGTTTTGCTTTTTCTTGTTCTTGTAACCATTTTGATATTTCTTGTTTTGCTTCTTGGTTATCTAGGTTGTTGAATTGTTCTGAGTTGATTAGTTTCCCTTGTGATGTGTATGCTCTGTTCTCCCAGTCGTGGTTTTTAGGAGATTGGATTACCTGCTTAATCTCAATTCCGTATTTTTTTGCAAATTCAAAATCTCGTTGGTCGTGGGCTGGGACTGCCATTACCATTCCTGAACCGTAATCAGCGACGACAAAGTTTCCTGCATAGATTGGGACTTTTTCATTATTTGCTGGATTGGTTGCATAGCTTCCTGTGAAGACTCCTTGTTTTTCCATGTCTGCTAGTTGTTTTTCTGAAACAGTGTTAAGTTTTTTTAGGAATTTTTTTACTTCTGCTTCTTGTTCTTTTGTTACTAAGTCCATTAGTTTTTCATGTTGTGCAGATATTACCATGAATGTGACTCCGAAGATTGTGTCTGGTCTTGTGGTGAAGATGGGCCAGGGTTTTCCATTAATTTCAAATTCTATTTCTGTTCCTTTTGATTTTCCTATCCAATTTTTTTGCATTGCTATTGTTCTTTCTGGCCAGTCTATTTTATTGAAGTCTAGAAGTTGGTCTGCGTAGTCTGTGATTTTTAAGAACCATTGTTTTAATTGTTTGATTTCTACTTTTGTTTCACATCTTTCGCAGTAGCCTGTTTGGGCTTGTTCGTTTGCTAAAACTGTTTTACATTGTGGGCAGTAGTTTACTGCGGCTGTTTTTTGGTAGGCTAGGTTTTTTTCAAACATTTTTAAGAATATCCATTGGTCCCATTTGTAGTAGTCTGGGTTTGCTGTTGAAACGACTCTTGCCCAGTCATAGCTAATTCCAAGGGATTTTTGTTGTTTAATGAAATTCTTAATTGATTTGTCTGTGTATTCTTGTGGTTTTTCTCCTGATTTTATTGCTGCGTTTTCTGCAGGTAGGCCTAGTGCGTCGTAGCCCATTGGGTGGAGGACGTTGAATTGGTTCATAATTTTAAATCTTGCGAAGATGTCTCCGATTGTGTAGTTCCATGCGTGTCCCATGTGCAAACCAGAGCCCGAAGGGTAGGGGAACATTTCTAGAACATAGAATTTTTTCTTGTCTGAGTTTTCGTCGACTTCAAAGATTTTTGATTGTTCCCATTTTTCTTGCCATTTTTGTTCAATGGATTTGAAATCTATTTCCATGTTTTTATAGAGTTTTAGTGATTTTAAAGTTTGTGGGTTTGATTGTATTGTTGGTTTTTAATTCTAAGATTGGAGGAAATTTCGCGATATGTTTATAAATTTTGATTTTATTTGTAATGTTATGG
>CAYOTW010000009.1:0-6504 GCA_964407005.1 Candidatus Woesearchaeota archaeon
TCTGCCTGTCTTCGTCTTTCTTCTTCCTGTCTTCGTCTTTCTTCTTCCTGTCTTCGTCTTTCTTCTTCCTGTCTTCTTATGTCTTCATTACTAATAAATCCTCCCCCTCCACCACGAGTTATTCTTCCTGTTGATGTAAAACCTCCAGATTTATTTCTTTCATAAGCTTTTGCACCTTCCCTAATATCAATTTTTGTAGGTTCTCCTTTTTCTCCTTTTTCAGAGGTTACATCATCTATTGGAACATAAATTGAATCTTTAGCCATTTAATTCTACCTCCACAAAATTATTATTTGAATCCCTTGTATAAATTTTATTTGGATTATCTAAGTCATAATAAAGAGGTATTTTTTCTATTGGAGATTCTTCTGTTTCTATTATCTTATTTTCTTCCTCAAAATTAATTAGAATAAAAGACGAACAAATAGCAAGGGATAATAGAATTAAAAAAATGGTTTTCTTTTGCATGGTAAACTAAGTAAACTCAACTTTAAAAACTTATTGATTAGTAGTGAATAAATTATTAATATCTAATATAGAAATGTTTTCTTTTGTTACATATAAAACCTTACTATTTGGAGAGGAACATTGGCAGGTAAACTCCCCTTTATCTGCATAAAATAATGAAACACCATAAACTAATGGATTATTCATACATTTATAACTTTCTGAATTAATCCAGAAAAAAGAATAGATTACTAAACAGATTACTAAAATAAACATAATCCAGAAAGCAATTTCTCTTTTGTTCATAATAAATAAATAAATAAATAAAATTTAGGATTTGAATTACTCTTTCGGTTTCTTTTTTCTTCCTGCTTTTGCTCTGCAAATAGTAAGAAGTCCTTTTTCATCAGTTCCCATATAATAAACAAAACCTTTTTCTCTTGGGATTTCTGTTGTTGCAATTACTTCTCCCATTTAATCATTCTCTTCTGGCTCTCCTGATTCTTGATAAGAAATTGCTAACTCTATGTTTTTGCTTATTTCTTCTAATGCCTGTCTTATCCCTGTTAGAGTTTTTATCAGTTCCAAATTGAACATCTTTCTGTCGCTTAGACTCTGTATGTAATTCTGTGTTGCTAATTGTTGATTCTGTTCTTCCAGTTCCTGTAATCTCTTCTCCGTATTGTCTTCTTTTTGCGATTTCCCAGAGGATTTTATGTGGATTGGTGATTGTGCCATCTTTATTTATACCTCCTTTCATTCTACTTTCAGCATATTCAAATTCTTCTAATATTTCCTTTGGAGGATTTTTTTCCATTTCACTTATTTTCTTTCTCTTTCTATAAAATTTTATTGAAAATACTAATCCCAGTATCAGAACAAGTAATGTTGCTATTGCTGTGATTACTTGTTCTGATGTCATGCTGGAACTAATCCTCCTGAATTACCTGCACTTGATTGGATATTAGATGCTAAATTTCCTAAACCTTTGATTACATCAGCAATTTTTTCTATTGCAGAATTTAAGTTTGATGTTGCTATTGCATACTGACGATAATTTAACCATAACATCATACCTGCGATTACTAAAAATCCTATACTTATTACTGCTGTTCCATATTTATCCCAGAATTTAGGTTTTTCTAAATGTAATGAATCAATTTGTTTTTCTAATGCAGTATAATGACCCCTCATTGAAGAATGTGTTGTCTTTACTGGAACCAATCCCTCATTTTCATCCATTGTAAGTATATTTGAAAGTAATGTTCCATTATACCAATAACCATCTGGTAATATGAAAAAATAATAATCGTTTTTTCCAACTCTTCCACCATATGCAATCTTCCAAGTTTTTTGATTCTTTAAATATAATAATTCAAATCCTCCCTTACCAATTTTTATAACTTTTGCTAAATCCCTTATTACTGGTTTCCATTCTCCTCCTATTGAATCAAAGGCAGTAATTCTTTTATTGAATATCTTTTTATTTTTATAAAAATGATAAATGTAATAACCACCACCAAATAGTAATAATAAAGCAAATATCCAACCAACTACATTTAAGAAATTAATTCCAGTAATACTTCTAACAATCTTACTATTTACATCTGTTATAACCGAACCAGCATCAACCATAGTTTTTTATCCTCTCTTTAAATTCTTTTATTAATTCTTGTTTAAAATCTTTTGATTCAATATAGGATAGAATAGTAATGATTATTCCTGTTAGATATATGATTAAAAATTTGATAGTTTGGATAATATTTATTTTAATATTTAACATAAAAATAAATGAAGAAAAAAAGATTGTTGCTAAAAGGAGAATTATTCCTAAATAGAAGTTATAATTTGAATACAATTTATTTCTTAGATAAAATTCTATTTTATCAGTTCCATTCAATTTTTCATAAAGATTATTTATTTTGTTTTTCATTTTCTTTTTCTAAAAACTTTTTAAATTTAAGATAAACTGGATAAAATCTTCCAATTATAAATCCTATTATGATTCCAAATAAAAATGTTACCCAATCCATTTTATTACCTTTCTCTTAATTTACCTTCTGCCCTAAGCCAAAGATAAAATAATGCAATACAAACAACAAGGAATGCACCCCCTATATATAATGCATCTATACTCATTCTAATACTCCTTTTAGATTATCTAAAAATCCTTTTTTTTCTGGTTCTTGTTTTATTTTTTTACTAACTTCTCTACATTCATTACATGAATTTTTAAATTTATCAATAACTAATTTTGAAATATTTATTTCCATTGGATTTGCTTTGTAATTATTTATTCTTCTTACTGCATGAATTTCCATGTGGATTGCATCTGCAAACTCTTTATCATTCATATTATTATTTCCTCTTTTTCTACATTTTTAATTAAAATTTTAATAACTTCTTCTTTAGAATTAATAAATAACTTTTCTTTAAGTCTTTGTAAAATTTCATCTTCTTTTTCAGTTAGATAAATATTCATTCTGCCCATGTTATTATTATTGTTATAATTAGTATTTAAATCTTTGTTATCCTTTTAAAGTAATAAGTAAGTTTTAAATATTATTGTTATTGTTATTATTTATGGATTGGATGAAAATATTATTTTATGGGGTAATTATCTACTTCGGATTATATATTTTAGTAAGGATAATTGTTAAATTAGGAAGAAGAAAATGATGGAAGAAAACTTTGAATCTGCAAATATACATTTAAAATGGTTAGATAATATTTATGATGAACTTTCTATTATTCAGGATATGGAAAGAGTTGCGACAGAGGGTTGTAAAAATTTAGTTGAGTATTTTAATATTCCATTTTCAGAAAGGGGAATAATTATTCCAGATGCACAATATAAAAATTTAAGGTTTCTTATTTTAGAAATGGATATTTTATTAACTAATCTTCGCCCAATCATTCCAGAAAAAATTGAGGAATATAACAAAAGACTTAAACCTATTTTGGAATCAATTAATAATAGAAATCTTTTTATTGGAAGTAGAAAAAATAATGGGAAAATTGTTGAACTTTTTGTAAAAGAATTTTTTTATAAGAGTCTTAATTATGTTTTAAGAATAAAATCAGATATTATTTATGATATTAAACAAATCCTTTATTTGGATTCTAATAAAAAAGCAAAATGGTAGATGATATAGAATTTAGAGATGAAGTAGATTATGATGGTTCTTCTCCATTAAGTTTAAATGAAATTATTTTAAGACAAGTAAGAAAGATTGCAGATATTTGTTCAAAAGAATTTACTGGGGGATATTGGGAAAAAAAACCAATCAAAACAGGTAATGGAATTTTTTATAGTGAAGTTTACCATGATGATTCGAGAGAAGCTTATTGTAATGCTGTTGATTTCTTAATTGATATTGTATATCCACTTTCGGACAAAGAATTAAAAGAATATTTATCATGTTTTGAAAATTATAAAGAAGATATTAAAAAGCAAGATTTAAATGTGGATGAAGAGAAAGATATTAAACAAAAAATTAAATTAAAAAGAATAACATTCAGACAGATTAATTTAATGTTTGAAAGAACTAATTTGTTTGGTGGAACAGGAGTTAGTAATGAATAGATATTTAATTTGGTTAGCGATTTTTGTTTGTATGTATTTTGTAATTTATTATTTAATTAAAGAAAATAAAAAACAAAATTAAGATGGGTCATTTCCAACCACTTGTTATATATCGTGATGAAAATATTGATAGGAAAGATAGTATTATAAGATATATTGGAAATAGGGTTAATAGGTATAATAAAAATTTCTTATGTGCTGTTGTAGGTCAAACTGGTAGTGGTAAGAGTTGGAGTTGTCTTTCTATTGCAGAAAAATATGCAGAAATGTTTGGAATTGAATTTAATCCTAAGTATCATGTTGTAGATTCTCTTAAAGAATTATTACTTTTGATAACTGCACCAGAAAAAGACAGAAAAATTAAGTTTGGTTCTATAATTGTTTTTGATGAACCACAAGCAGAAGCTAATTCTCGTAACTGGCAATCGGAAATGAACAAAGCATTGAGTCAATTAATATCTACTTTTAGAAATCAAAGGTTAGTTGTTCTATTTGCTACTCCTTATTTAGAAATGATAGACAAACAAAGTAGAATTTTGTTTCATGGAGAGTTTAAAGTTGAAGGTTATGATAAAAATACAGGTTTTACAACAATTAAACCAAGATTTTTAGAGTATAACAAACATAAAGGGGATTTTTATAGGAAAAGATTGATAATACATTACAAAGAGAAGGGAAAAAGTAAGATGAGTTCTACTAAACTACATCTTTGGAAAATAAATAAACCAAGTAAGAATGTTGTTGATATTTATGAAGCTAAAAAGAAGAAGTTTACAGACAATTTAAACAAAAAATTACTAAATAACATTGAATTGAATGAAAAACAATCGGAAGGGAAGAATAAAGGGAATGAATACTTCATTGTTAAGGATTTATATGAGAAAAATGGGGAAGATTATGAGTTAATGCTTAGAACATTGCCACATCTTAGTCCTTTTACCATTGAAAAGTATATTATGTTCGTCAAAAAAAGCAAAAAATTCAAAAAAAGCAAAGAAAAAGACTAATATGGGTGTATATGGGGGTTTTTTTACCATATATGGAGTAAATTTCCACATATATATAGGATACATGCGTATACTAATTTAAATTATCTTCTTGTAAAAGAAAAAACAAAACATTTTGGGGCTTATAGGGTTTTAGACAAAAAAATAAAATAAAAGAACAAATAAATAGCTGTTTTGGTCAAAAAAATCAATTAATTAATAATAAAAATTAAATTAAAAAATTAAAACATTTATTTGTCTGGAAAAAAGATTTATTTGTCTGGGATATATCCAGACAAATAATTATACAAATAATTAAGGGGGGTTTTTGAAGTTCCACAGGAAATAAGGGGGGGGGTAAAAAATAATAATAATAATAGGAGGTAGCATAAATAATCATAAAAAGGCATATGTCCATAAATCTATATAGTAATAATAGCGGGGTAAAAAATAGGTTTTGGCTATGTCCTTTTTTTATCTGATTTATGGACTATATAGGGGTAACAAAGATTTATAAACTATGGAAATATAGAAATATATGGAAAACAAAACACAGACAGCAGGAAAGACTGCAACCGAAAGCGTCGGAGCAACAGAAATGCAAGTAAGAAGAATGATAGAGGTTTTTCCTCATTCCAACAACACAAGAGTGTGCGTGAAAGTATTGAAAGGAGAAAAAGAAGAATGATAATTGAAGAAATAGACGAATCACTTTTTATAAGCCGTTTTGAGGATTTTAAGAGGGTTGAAACTCCAGAAAATCCAAATGGAAACTTTAGTTATAAGGGTTTAAGGGCGTTGTTTAACTATTTAGACGAAACAGGCGACGAGGAAAACAGTATGAAATTAGATGTTATTGCTCTATGTTGTGAGTTTTCAGAATATGCAGACCTTGACGAATATTTGAAAGACTACTACACAAAAGAAGAAATAAACGAGAAATGGGAAAAGGTTATTAATGATTTGGACAAACACGGCGAAGAAATAGACGAAGAAACAACAGAAGAGTTTAAAAGAGTTTTAGAAGACGAAATAAACGACAACACATCTTTAATAAAGTTAGGCGATGATTTAGACGAGGGCTTTATTATAAGAAATTATTAATTTTTTTTGCCCTTTAATTTATAGGGCGTTTATATTCATATTGGAAAAAAACCAATTTAAAAATAAATTGTAAGGAGGAAATAAGAAAAATGGAAGAAATAGAAGTTATAAGCAATAGTGAAAGAGAACCGAATCTTTTAAAGAGGATTTGCGAACACTTAAATAAAGTTTTTCAAAATGAATTTAAGGGAAAAAAGGAAAGTTTTGAATATTCTTTTAATCGTGTTTGTTTAGAAACGGCGGAGAAATTTAATTGTAATTTAGATTTAGGTGAGGGAAAATTTATTTTTATTTCAAATAATCTTTAAATGAGTGGGATGAAAAAAGAAATAAAAAAAATGGAAAAAACAAACAAACAAAAATATATAATTTCAGTTGGAG
>CAYOTW010000009.1:6604-24429 GCA_964407005.1 Candidatus Woesearchaeota archaeon
GAAATAAAAAAAATGGAAAAAACAAACAAACAAAAATATATAATTTCAGTTGGAGGTTTTTCTGGCTTGGAATTTCAAAGCTGGACTACAAAGGATGAAACATATCATTCTTTTGGAAAGATTGTTAAGAATGGAGAAGAATATGATTCAGCAGAGTATACCTGTCCAGAGGGTGAAGAATGTCATACAGATTTTCCCCAATGTGAAGGGCATGAGCTCGAAAGAACTTGGGATAGAATGTGTAAGGGTGATTGGTATCCGTCGGAATTGGAAAGGGATGTAATGGCATATCTTGAAGATGAAAAAATACAATATACAGAAGGCGATGGATATACGGAAATAAGAACAGGTAATGCATATGGAGTCAAATATGAGTGGCTTGATAGCAATATAAAAATATATGCTGAACTTACAGAAAAACAAAAACAAGAAATAGAAAATATGGGTGTTTATGTAGAGTTAGAAGAATAAATTTAAACATTCGCCCCTTTATTTTTTGTTGGGGCTTTATATTTATATTAGAAAAAAATCAATTGTAAGGAGGAAATAAGAAAAAATGAAAAAAGAAGAAAGAAAACTTAGTGATTTAAATTTAAAAGGAGGTTTAAAATAATGGGGTTATTTGATGATGCTATTAATTCCGATGAATTTTTGGAAAGTGAAGCACAATATAGCGACGACTTAACATACATCATAAGCGAAATGGCTTAAAATCACTAATTATATTTTTTATTTTTTTATTTTTTTGTCCAAATGAACTACTTTAATTTTATTTAATTGCTGGGGATGGGAGAGTATTTTTACTATGAACCCCTCATTATATATCCTATTAATCCGATTAAGGAGTAGGATATAGTAATAATGGGGATAAATGGGATTTTATCTTTTTTTATTATTAATTTGCCTAAGATAGCGTATATTAAACTTAAAATCCCTAAACCAATTATAAACATAAATTGTCCTGATATGATGTTGGGAATTAAAAAAGATACATAAACAGAGATTAAGGGCATTAATTTTGCGTCTGCACCCCCAAAAGAACCATTCATCCAGAAAAATAAACTTAATAAAAACCATAAAAATACAAATAAGATTCTGATTAATTTGTCTGGAAATTGTGTTAAAATTATTAATGTGAAAATTGAAAATATGATAATTGAAAAATTGGATATTTCTTGTTTTTTTATGTCTTCATATGAAAAATAGATAAGGAAAAATAAACCGATTAAAAATATTGTTATGTCCATCATCATATCTATCTCCTAATTCTTTTACTCGTTGTTTTTCTTCTACAAGGTTTCTTATTTTTAATTACCCTAATCTTAATTTCTGTTATCTCTCCATACTCTTTAGCTAATTCAGATGTGCAAATTAAACCTTTATCTGCATAGAGTTTCATTATTTCATATACTTTCCTTTCTATTTTTGTTTTCATTCTTCTCCTACATCTGAATTGTATAAATCTGATTTAATTGCTTCTATTATTCCAAACAATTCAAAATAGGTTAATTGGTATTGATTGACTAATGAATCAATATAGGATGCTAAATAATTATAAGCATCATCTAACTTTTCATTTTCTTTAAATACTTTTATGTCCATTTTTTGACTAATTTGTGGATTTTTTATTTACTATCATTTTTAATCTTGTTTTTGAGGGGAATTTTGTTTTAATATTTTGTGGACAGCACTTTTACTTAATTGTTTTTTATTGTTGTTCTTATCATAGTAATATGTTTGTTCTGCTATACCCCTTATTGAAAGTCCTTCATCTCTTAATTGCAAAACTTTATTTATTGTATTCTTTGATAATGATTTTCTTCCCCATTTGTTTCCATTATATGATGTTGTTATTCCATTTTCTTTTCTTACAGCAAGTTTTACTCTTTGTGATTTCTTTCTGGATTCTTCTTCTGCCTGTTCTCCTGTCATCTGAATAAGAAAATCCCAAAGAATTTTGAAAAGATTGTTTATTAGCTCATTAAAGATTGGAGATTCTGAATAAGATTTATCCAACATTTCCCAAAATTTTAGGATTGATGGTTCTGTTACAGAATAAACCTTAGTTCCATAGACTTCAAACATTACTTTCATAAATTTATAAAATTCTTCCCTATTCCTAAAAGACCTATCATATTTCCAGATTACAATATCTCTTTTTTCGTTTTTAGCCAATTTAACAACATTTTCCCAAATAGGTCTTACTTTCTCTAATTTATATGCTGAACCTTTCTCTGAATAGACCTCTGGCTCATTTAGACCTATTTTTTTACAGAACTCTATTCCTGATTGCTTTTGTAATTCTGGGTGTTGGTCTTTTGTAGATGTTCTAATGTATAAAATAGGTTTTTTCATTTTTTTGCCATCCTATAATAAATTTTATCTCTTGAGCATTTTGAACAACAGGTTTTACAATTTGGAGGTCTTATGTTTGAAATACATCTTATTCTTGTTTTTGATTTTCTGTTTGTTTTATATCTATAAAAAGGATTTTTGCACCAAACACATTTCCTTTTTTCAATATTTTTTGTTATCTTGTCTATTGCCATTCTTCATAATTATGGATAAAAATAAACTTTTTAATTCTTTTTACCCTTTGTTTAGTTTAGTTTAGTTTATATTTAAGTGTCTTTTTTTAGTTTTATTTAGTGTTTTCATTTTTTAGTCTTCAACTCTTCTAATACCTCTTTTAATTCATCAATTCTCCATTGAACACAGTTCCATGAATTTAAAGGAATTTCTTTCCTTATTCCACCATCTTGTATTTGAACTTTCTCATTCTCCAAAAAACTTATTTCTTCTTTTAGATGTTCAATAAATTTAAATTTTTTATTCATTTTATCGTTTCCTTGTTGTTTAGTTGCTCAATATTGTGGAGTGGGTTTTTGAAATTGCCGATAATATTAGGGATATGGATAGTTTTGCCGTAGGCAAAATTAGGGAGAGCGTAGCGAACTCTATATCCCATATTAAATCCCCCTTCGGGTCGCCTTCTTTGAAGGCGAAGTTTTGGACTTTCCCGATTTCTTTTTATCTTTCTGTGCAATAAAAAAATAATCTAAATCTTTATGAGTTTTATCTTTTAACACTTCCAACAAACTTCTCAATTCATCAAAACTTAAATGAAAGATAAAACTTATATTAAAAACTGAAACAGAATTTATTATATTTCCTCTTGAAAGATTGTCTAAAATTACTGGTGGTTCAAAATCAAATAAAGATTTCTTTTGTGCTAATTTGAATTTGTAAATCTTTTTTTTATCTTTTATTCCAAAATACTTAACATTAAAAAGATTTCTCTCAAACCAATCTACAAATTCGTCAATATTTTCTTTTCTAACACTTCCAAGATTCAAAGAAATCTTTACTCTTTGTTTTTTTGATTTTGAAGCAATTTCTAAAGCCCAATCTGAAAGAGGTATATTTATCTCTAAGTCATTCATTCTTGTTTCAGTTTCTATTATTAAACGATTCATTTTTGTTGCACCCCGCTTGGGGGGGGAAAGTCCAAAATTGGATTTAATATTGTTGTTAAGAGTAGTTTTTCCGAAGGAAAAATTAGGGAGAGCAAAACAACGATTTTGCGAACCTCTTAACTTATATTCACAGAAGTTCCAAAAATTACGATTACTCATTTAAACTTCTCCTGTTTCAACTCATTATATTTAATTCTAATTTTATCAACTTCATCTTTTCTTACTTGCTCAATTATGACATCCCTTAATCTTTCGTATTCATCTTGAGAGATTTCTTCTGCTTCTTGAAGTTTTTCCAAATCATATTCTTTATATTCAAAATTCAATTTTTCATCTATTTGCCACCAAGAACTTTTATCATCTTGGCAATAGAAACAACGAACATAATCGAGAGCATTACTCCATTCTTTTGTTTCTACTTTGAAAATTGATATTTTGACAACTTTTTCTTTTTTATGTTTGAAAAACTTCCCCTTAAATTTATCAATCTCTCTATGAAGGATGTCATAAACTTCTTTTTCTTTTTGAGCAATTTCTTGATTAAGTTGATTTAATTTATTCATTTGAGTTGAACCTCGCTTTTGGAGTAATTTTTGGAATTTGGACGCAGTCTGTGAATATGATGGAAGATGCACTTTTCCACAGGAAGCATAGGAAACGCACCCTCTTTCTTATCTTCGCTGTCTGCTTTATTTCTTATGTAGTTTTTCATTTTTCCTTTTCATTTTTTGCTCCTGTTTCTTTTTTCTTCCTCATTAATTCATTCATCGTATCTCTTATTACTAATATTGCATCTTTTTTTCCTTTTTCATAACCTATTGCAAATCCTTCTTCATATAGTTGTTTTTGTTTTTCTGTTGGTTTTTTCATTTTTTCATTCTCTTGTAAACCTCACTGGTGCAAACTCATTACACATTTTCCATTCACCATTTATTTTAATTTGAAATGAGTTTAAACGTCCATTTATCCAAAAGTGTCCTGAATTTACTTTTTCAAATAATTCAAAATTATTCAAATTTTCTTTATAATCCCACGTTTCAACCAACCATTCTTTATCTTTTGTTTCTAAAAGAACACCCTGTCTATTTGAGAACTGGACTTCTTCAAACTTTGGTTTTTCTACTTTGTAGCCTTTCTCTTGCAACGCTTCAATCATTTCTTCTGTTTCCATTCTATCAAAAGTTATCTTATCCGTTTATGTATCCTCCGAGCCATACTCAACATAACAGATTTATTTTTTGGAGGTAAATCTTCAAATTCTACTTTACATGATTTTTGAGTATTCCAACCTTTCTTTTTTTCCTTTTTCATAACCTATTGCAAATCCTTCTTCATATAGTTGTTTTTCTTTTTCTGTTGGTTTTTTCATTTTTTCATTCTCTTGTAAACCTCAACCTATTTTTTATTTTTTGTTTTCATTTTATTTTCTCTCCCCTATTGTTATTATATTCATTTTTCTTTTCTAATCTAATTATTATATAAATAATAATTAACATTGTTACTAAAATTAAGAATGTTGGAATCCAAAATCTAATAGATGATATTGGTCCTATAATTTGTTCTAATGATTGGGTCATTTTTTACCCTCTCCATTTTTGATAAAAATATCTATTGTTTCTCCTAATTCTATATATTTTTGATAATATTCCTGAAACTTTCTTTGATAATGAATTGAACATAAGGCAATAAGAATAGAAATTGTAGTCATTACCATTAATCCTATCAATAATTGTGTTTCTGTTGATGTCATAGTTTTTCAAGAACCTCCCAAATTAATGCGATTGTTAATGCAATTATCATTGAACCAAAACCAAATATCATATTGCACCATTCTCCCTTGCTCTTTTTATAAATTCTTCTAATCTTTTGAGTGATTCTTCTTCAATAAACTTTTGCAATCCCTTACAATGTAATTTTCCATCCATATAGCAATAATAATGCTCTCCTCTTTCTCCACATGCGTAATGTGGGCAGTATATTGGTAGGTTATATTTTTTTTTCATTTTATTTTTTGTTTTCATTTTATTCCTGAAGATTTAATTTAGATTCTGAAATATAACAATCCTGAAAGTGAGGGCATTCATTAGGATTACATTTAGGTAATTTTTTTCTTGATTTTTTTTGCTTTCGTGTGCATCTGAAATTATCATCACGATATTTATATTTCACCATTGTTGTTAGATTCATCAGTTTTATTTTCCTCACTTTCTATTTGATACATTGTTTTTGCATTTCCCAATATTAATTTATTAAATTCTTCCTTGAATTTTTGATTTATTTCTTCTTCTTTTTTATTTAATTTTCTTAATTTCTTTCCCAATTCGTTTTGATATTCCATAAATTCTCTTATCCTTTTTTTTGCTTCCATTTCATCATATCCTTGTTGGATAAAAGATTTGAATAATAATCTTCTTTCATCCCATGTGATGTATGTGTTTATTTTTTGTTTTTGGTTTGGATTGAATCTTATATTTGTTCTTGAAACTCCTGTTTTTTCTGTGTTCTTTCTCGCTATTGATTTTTGTTTTGTTTTATATTTTTTAGGTCTTGGTTTTGGTGGAATTGATTGTCTTAGTTTTTTTCTCCTATCTTTTTTTCTTTTTATATTACAGCTTCTACAATATTTTACATTATTTACAATATGAATATTTCTGAAAAGTATATCTTCCTTTTCACATATATCACAACTAACTTTTCTTTTTCCCATCCTTTTCCTCTTTTAGTTTTTTAATTAATTCAAAAGCTTGTTTTTTTGTTATTGTTTCTGCATTGAAATCTGCATTTAATCTATACAATAGGTCTATTTGTGGTTCTGTGGCTTTCTCAGGAATTTTTCTGTCTTTTTCTGTATATCTTATGGGATTTGATGTTTCTTTTGCTCTCTGTGCTAATATTCCTCTTAAAAATGTGCATGATTCTCTAAATAATACATCATCAGATATATTCATTTGTTGTTGTTTTATTACATCTCTTAGTTCTTCTATTATTTTTAGTAGTTCTTGTTTCATTCTTTTTCTCCTTTTTCAGAGGTTAAATCCCCTATTACTCTTCCCCCTTAGTCTGCTTAGAGTGATTATCAAGTTCCCTATGTTGTTTAATTATCTTTCTCAAAAGTTCTGAATTGCTAATTAATACTTTAATTAAAGAGTTCATAGATGAAAAATTATGTTTGTGTTTTAAGATATGTAAATCATTCCTTGTTTCAGGAGAAACCCAGATTGTTGTTCGTTGTTCTTCTTTTTCCATGTTACAACTATATTTTTATAGTATTTAAATGTTTTTAATCATTTTTTAGTGATGAAATTATAGAATTTAGTCTTGTGATTTCACTTGACATTCTTTTTACTTCTGACGATAAAGTTTGGATTGCCGATACATGAGATTCAAAGTTCTGATTAAACATTAGTTGGTTTTGTGTTACTTGATTTATTGAATCTAATACAAAGGTTGGAGTTACTTTGAAATTATGAGATTTGTGGTCGTTAAACCATTTTTGAACTTGGATGTTTCTTGTCATTGCCTTACTTCCCCCTGTTTCTAATTCTGCTAATGAATGGGAATCATCAATCCATAACCATTCTCCTTCTAAGTCGTCTTTTACGAATATCTTTTCTTTTTTTCTATTACATTGTATTGCTAAATCATTCTTTATTAGACCATAATGTTCTCTTGAGGGTTTGAATACATAGGGTTTTAGATTTATGTTTAGTTGTAATTCTATCTTTTGTAATATTTCTATTAAACTTATTACTGCATATTTTCTTGATTCTGCTGATGTTTCTCCATAGAAGGAGTGTGGTTCGTAGATTGTTATTGTTTTTTTACCTAACCAGATTTTTCTGTTGTCTATCATTATTCTGGGGATTGTTTTTCTTATTAGTTTGTATTTTGTTTTGTTTATTGCTAATTTTCTTTTCCAATTTATGTTTTTTCTTGATAGTTTAACAGACCAAATAAATGCGTGACCTCTTACCTTTTTTTTTACTTTTTGGGTAGGGTGTTCGAGGTGTAAAGTTTTTACTTCGTAATACCCATAACTCATTTTTACTAAATTTCCTGATTTTACTAATCGTCGAATGTAATAGTTTAAATTTTGCTTAGAAATATTGTGTTTTTTCCTGATTTTTGATAGGTTAGAATTGTATCTTTTTATGTCGTTTAATAGTGCTAAGTAAAAGGTTTTTTTTGAGGTGTTTTTTTTACTCATGCAAGTTAGAAATGAATAGTTTTATTTAAAGATTGTTTTTCATTTATTAGTAGTATGAATAAATAGTTGTCATTTAGAAATAGTTAAATATAAAAGGGAGTATTACTTAATAATAGTATCGGTTTAGGAGATATGGGGGTTCCAATATCTTACTGGAAAAACATGGAAGTCCTCCCACTATCTCTTAATTATTATTATTATCTTTTTTTATTTATGCTACCCCCTATTATTATTTAGATATTTAAAAATATAAAAAATCAAAGACACGATTACCAATAACCCTAAAAGACCTCCTACCATAGAGAATACTTCATCTTTTTCTTCTTTTTAGGATATAGTGCTTCTTTAAGGTCATCATCAGCCATCATAGATGCCCTTACTAATTTATCCTTTTTATATCTGTTCATTTTAGATTTGTATTTTTTTTTACCAAACATTTTACCTCCTTATGAATAATTTAGATTATAAACAGCAAGTGCTTTTTGTTTTAGTTTCTTTGTTACCTTTACCCTTTTCTTTCCAGTATTGGTTGGGTTTTTCATCGTCTTTCCTAATTCGGTATTCTTTATTCTTCTAAGTAAAGTAACTGGAATCTTCTTTTTCTTTGGAACTCTAAGCATCCTTGATAGACTCCATGTTTTTCCTTCTGTCTTTATTCCAAATATGCTTTTATCTTTTGCCATTCTAATTATGAATATAAAAGAGGTAAAAAACTAAACCTCAAAATAAAAATTTAAAGTTGTGGTGCTGTTGAATTTCTTGAAGGACTCTGAACAACTCTTACAAGAACAACTAAAATCAAAATTATAACTAATACTGCTAAGATTGCATAAACTGGGTTGATACTTGAAAAGAAACTTGTAACACCTGTTGAAACATTGTTTAAAATGTTTTCTGTCTGATTGTCAGCAAGACCTCCAGATTTAACAATGTTTGCTTCAGACAAACTTCCCATGATTATAACAATTACATAAGCAAGAAGAGCAATACCCAAGATAGCACCGAAAAATGCCTGAACTGCTGTAAGTCCGAATACACCTTCTTCGTCTTTAAGAAAGTTTTTTAAATTTTTCATAAAATACCTCCTTTCATTTTTTTTAATCTTTTTTCCATAGGGATTAATCCTTTTGAATAATAACAAGAAAATTCTTTAATATGGTCTTTGGCTATTTTTTTTGCAGTCTTATCTCCCAGACCATGTTCTTCTTCTATTTCCTGACCTATTTCTAACTCTTTTTTTCTATTACATCCTCTTTCAGACTTATTATTAAAATTAAATAACATTTGATTATGATTCCCTTTTTTTCTAAGAGAAAGGGAATAAAACTCTTGGCTTAAAATCATATTATAGATTTTATTTTCTATTTTCTGTTCACAAGTATAGTTACTCGGCTTACCGAAAGCAGACATTTTTATCGGATATTAGTTATAGACTTAGTTTATAACTGGGGAGTTGCAGTTCCAGAAGGACTCTGAACAACTCTTACAAGAACAACTAAAATCAAAATTATAACTAATACTGCTAAGATTGCATAAACTGGGTTGATACTTGAAAAGAAACTTGTAACACCTGTTGAAACATTGTTTAAAATGTTTTCTGTCTGATTGTCAGCAAGACCTCCAGATTTAACAATGTTTGCTTCAGACAAACTTCCCATGATTATAACAATTACATAAGCAAGAAGAGCAATACCCAAGATAGCACCGAAAAATGCCTGAACTGCTGTAAGTCCGAATACACCTTCTTCGTCTTTCTTAAATTTACTCAATAGTTTTTTGTAATTCATTTGAGGGTTAAAATTACCTCCTTTCAAGTTATTTGAAAGTAATTATGCAATTAGGGAGAATTGCATAACTAATATTATTACTACTGATTAGTATATAAATTAGGGTAAACTCGGTTTACCTCTCTGCTAAGGCAGTCCATATTAAAGAAAGGATTGTCAGACTTACTATTATAAAGAAATAGATTGGGTCTAATATTCCAGAATACATTTCAAGTATTGTTGCCCAACCAAGAGTTGCGAACATACTTGCAAGAACGCTTGTTTCAATTTTTATTCTTGTTGTAAATCTAAATTGTGCAAAAAGACTTCCTATAAAAACTACTAAGAAAAATCCAGCCACCATAAATATTCCAAATAAGTTATGGGTTACTTGATTTGCATAAGTCATTAAATATGCTAAATTATCTCCTGCTAATGTTCCATTTATCTCTGGGTAGGTCATCTTTCAGATTCTCCTGTTCTAATTGCTTTAACTATTAAAACTACGATTGTTACTAAAAATGATGCGAATAAAACACCCATTGAAATACTTGCTAATTGTCCAAGACCAGTTCCACCAAGTGCAGGAAATAATATATTTGTAAGAGTGGTTATTGAACTATATATGAAATTCAAAAAAGAATAAGGGATATAAAAAGCACCCTTAAATATTAAAAATAGATAATCTGTTGCAGTAGGGTTTCCACTTGCCATTTGGATTCTAATATTTTCTGCAAAACTTGAAAAGGAAGATATTGATTCTAAAGCAGAATCTACCGAATTATTTAAACCATATTTATCACTTAAAACCTCTGATGTTGGATTTGTTGTTTGGATAAAATTTAATGCAAATGAACCTATAAAAAATACAAATAAGAGGATTAATACAATATTTATTGTAAAGGGTCTAAGTCCTACCATTATTGATTCCTCCTCATAACAAGCAATACTATTATTCCACCTGCTATGTAGTATAAAACTCCCCCAATAAGTGTTGCGAAGTTTAATCCTGCTACTGATATTAAAACTATTGGGAATACCATACCTACAATAGCACCGATTACTATTGTTATTGGATGCCCTACAAACAATAATACAAATGCACTAAATCCTAAAAGAAGAATGAAAATATCTGCACCATACCAATCAACTACATCTCCATCTGAAAATATCTTACTTCCAATATATTCCCCATCTACAAATGTTTGAACAATAAAAGAGGTATTTTGATATATTTCAGGTAATACACAGATTAAAGTTCCAGATGTTCCAACTGATGTTGTATTACAGATTGTTGTGTTCCCATAGTTATCTAATTTTAATACAAGACTTCTTACTTCTTTTGTATTTCCATTTGTTACAGAATATGTTTGGAATAATGTTTTTGTTTGATTATTATAAATAAATGATTGTGTAATATTACCATAATTTTCAAAATCTGTTGAACTTCCAGTTGCTGATGCCAAATTTAATGTAATTGAACATTGTCCAAGAGTAGGATTTGCACATTTTACCTTATAATTATTGAAAGTTCCTAAAATTTCCCCATCATAACTAACTAAAAAATTATAAACTTCCTCATTCTCTACTAAATGTGTTACTGCTATTCCTTCTGCACTTGTTAATGAACTTTCTATTGATTTAAATTCGTTTAGTGAAAGATATTGTCTTTGTGAATCTATTAATAATCCTGAATTTCCTGTTGCTGAAAGAACATTTCCAGCTACAATAATATTGAAAGCTTCTCCCCTTGTATTGTTCAAACCATATAAAAAGGTGTTATAGGGCAATAATGAATTTCTTATTGTTGCATTTTGGATATTTTTATATTCTACAAAATAACTTCTGTTTTCATAACTTCCAGTATATCTTATTTCATAATCCATAGTATAGTTTTGTGATAAATTTTCAATACATACTTGTGAAGGTGCAGATAAGATGTGATTAAATGAGTTGTTATAAGAATTTACTGGTAAATTTGTTCCATATGAAAAAACCCTTATTGTTAATTCAATCGTTCCATTGATTCTTTCCAATGTGTCTTCATCAAACATAGTCATATTTAATAAAATATTAGAGTTTGAAGAACAATTATCTATGAGAAAGGGGTCTACACTTTGATTATATGAATCTGATGTTTCTTGAAATGTTCCAGAAGAGTTGGATAATCTATAAATAATATAAAAAGTATTATTTATTGTTGTTTCTGTTGAAGGTATTATTAAATCATAAGAATAGATACGATTTTTCCCACTATCTAATGTAGACATTGAATAATTAGTATTATTATAATTAAGAATTACTGCTATTCCTGTAAAATTAGTATTATATGTGATATTTACTTCAAAGTTTTCAACTGCACCTGCTTTTGTAGAATTTAAATAAGATATTTCTTTTTGAAGTATACTAACATCCCATGATTCTATTGTTGAATTTATATTTCCTGCTGAATCATTTGTAAATAAGGTAATATAATTATTATCTGAAATGTTTAGAGAGGTTATTATATCTGTTTCAGATGTGCAGGAATTATATCTTGTAATGTCTAATTCTTTTATAGTATATTGTGAAGAATTTGCTACAACCTCACTTCTTGTAAAACTTCCAAGTATATTATTATTACACCAAAGAGTGTAATTAAAATCCAATCCAGTATCAGTATCATTTACAAATATTGTGTTTACTGAACAATTTGTGGGGGAAGTAATGCTCACATTCCCAATATCCCTATAATAAGTTATTTTATCTCCCTGTTTTATGGGATTTTGTAAAACTATATTTGGATATGATAATGGACTTCCAGTTCCAGAATCATTATAAATCCCATTATTCCAAATGGAAGAAACATTAGAAATATCATTATAAATATACCAACAAGAATCTAAATTATTATCAGTTACAGAATAATTTAATGTGAAATTATCTCCTAAATTAATGAATCCTATATTCTTTGGCTCATTAAATGTAAAATAGGGGTCGGTTATATCTATATCAAAACTTCTTATACTTGAATTTGAAAAAAGATTAATATTATCTAATGCGTAGCAATACCAATCATGGTTTCCCTCAAGGTAACTCCCATTATATTCTAAGGTGATATTTGTTTGATTTGCAGTAGTATTTGTTTCAGTATAATTTAAAACATTATCAACATATAATTCCATTTTTAATAATGAAACATCATCACTCGCATTACATCTAATTGTTAAATCATTATTAGGAGTAACAAAATTATCTTCTGGAGAAAGCAAACTTATCTCTGGTGCTCGTGCAGTAACATTAAAAATTCTAAATTCTCCTGTGACATCTCCCACACTATCCGAACCCTTACAAGTCCAGTTATGTATCCCAAAAGAAAGACCTGTATAATTATATTGTAGGGAAATATTACTTTGATTTGCAGTAATGTTTGATTGAACAAATCTTGAAGTATCGTCTATAAAAAGTGAAAGGTTATAATTTTTATCATCTGAAAAAGAAGAACAATTAAACAAAACAGTATTTACAGAAAAATTTGTTTGATTTGCAGGAAAATTTAAAGTTACATTCAATGGATTTAAATTTGGATAAGTGATGCCCGAACCTCCATTATATAATTGAGATATTTCAGTATCATTAAGAGTTCTATTCCAAACGCCAATTTCATCAATCAAACCTACAAAATCATTCGCATCATCTCTTTGATAGTGCCCTATGGTAAAATAATCATTATCGTCTGAATCAAAACCAGTAATTGTATCACTACCTACACCCGAACCATCAACAAATAGTTCCATATCTCCCTCACCCCATGCCAATACAACATGGTGCCATTCGTTATTATTTATAGTTCCTGCCTGAACATATCCTTGTGTGCCTCCTCTTACAATAGCAACACCATTTCCATTCCTTACACCCAAAGAAAATTCACCTTCAGCATTATCATTAATATTGGAAAATCCACCATACATAATTTTTGTATTATCTGAAACATTAACCCACATAGAAACTGTAAATTGGTCGTTTTTACTTATATTATTTACATAAAGATTATTAATATTCACCCCACTATTATTCCCGCCAAAATCATATGCTTCTCTAATAATTCCATCCTCTCCTTGAGTAACATCATTGAATTTTGAACCATTATAAATTCCACGATATATATCTGTTGTGTTTCCAGATAATTCATTAAGAGTATAATATACTACCAACCCATCGTTAAAATTATCAGTCCATGTAGCCCATTCAGTAATTCTTACTCCCTCTTCGCTATCAGTAGAAAAAAATGTGGGTATCCATTCAACATTATCTCCTTTTTTAACGTCGGTAACTCCCCTTATAATTATATCTTTTTTAGGCATGGTTTTTGTTTTAAGGTTAATCTCTCTCCAAATAGGTTTTTCTTTTATATATGTTCCATTTTCAATAGTTTCACAATCTGGAATTTCAGAATCATTTTTTGATTGAGAGTATGTGCAAACAGTATCGTATTTTGTTTTATTTATTCTTTCAATTCTTTCAATATATTCATATCGTATAGTTCTGTTTATATTTTTCCCACTTTTAATATTAAAAACATCCATCCTCGATAAAACATTTTTAATATTTATACTCTCATTTTTTTCAATTTTAAATCTAAAAACTTCTCTGTCTTTTCCATAGAATACTTTTTTATTCAGAGGAGAAAGCAAAGTTATTTTTCCTATATTTCCTTCTTCTTTGAGATTAATAATTGTTTGTTTTTCATTAACCATTATCTTTTCCAATCTATCATATTTTGGTTCATAAGTCATTGAATCCCATTTTGAAGATTCTATTTGACTATCAGAATTTGGAGAGAATAAAAAGAAACCTGCGAATATTCCAACTAAAATTAATGCAATGATTATGATTATGTTTTTTGTTTTCATATTAATAATTTATTCTCCTCTTTATTATTAAGAAAACAAAAGTTTTTTTCTATAACTTTTTTGGTATAATCTTTGTCTAACATTATTCTTGTTTTCCAACAATTTTCATGTGCATAATCTGAACCTGATTCTCTTCCTTTTTTAAAAAGTGTTGCTCTAAAAAAATCATCATCTTCTTTTATTTTTTCTAAACAGATTACACACTTCATGTTATGTTTCCCTCCCCCCCTGTTCTTACAAGATTAATAAATAAACCTATTCCTCCCAATAAACCAATCACAAGAACAAATGTTGGGAGATTTAATATAATAAAATTAGATGCTGTAAATGTTGCTAATTCCCCATCAAAAATTCCAGAAGATAATAAATTTTCATATGCGTTTGAAATTGTAGGTGCAAATAAAACAGCGAGTAATACTATTAAAATATAAGCAAAGAACAAGAATGGATGTTTTCTTTCTAAAAATCCTACAACAACTATGGCTATACCTAATGATAAGATATAAACAACACTTACCATTCTTAATGCCTGAATAGAATCGTATGCCTGACCCCAAATTTTTTCAGATGCTTCAGTCATATTTACATAAAAATTATTTCCTGCATTTTTTTCGTTTTGTAATCCAACATCTGTAAATACATCATTAAGAATACCCATAACCCAAATTAGTCCTGCGAATAAAACAACTACAAGAAATGCAGTTATCATCCATGTATAAATAGAAAATGCACCTAATTGTGCTTTATTTTTCATTTAAATTCCTCCTCTTTTAAATCTGCCCTTATTAAATCATTTAATAGTTTTTCATGCCTTGCAATAGCTAATGCAAGTCTTTTGTATGTTTGAGGTTCTTTATCTTTACCAAGTTTTAATCTTTCTATTCTTATTCTATTTAATTCATCCCTTAGTTTTTTTGGTGCTTTAAACATCCAATATCCATCTTTTTTTTTCATCATATATCTATCCCCCTTAATAAAGCATCTTTAATTTTTGAATCTCTTATTAGATTTGTTATTGTTAAATATATGAATAAGATAAATAGGGGCAATGTTAATACTGCTAAGAATGTAAACATAAATCTAAATATTGTTGATAAAAAGATAAATGAAAGATAAGTATAAGTTATCATCCATGAGAAATACATAATCCATAATAATGTAACATATGCAAATCCTAATAAGAAATATTTAAGATATTTTATATTCCTAATTGCAATAATATATCCTGTCATTTCATCAGATTTGTTTTTAGAAGGAAGAACTAATCCTAATATTAATAATCCTATAAAAATTAGTATTGAAAAGATTAAAGTGAATGAATATGATGTTGCTTTTGCTGTTGTAAATTCTTCTCCAAGCACATTAACAGTAAATTGTTCTTTAAAACCCCCTCCAAAGATTGTTCCAACAAGGTTACAATAAAAATTGGCTGAATGAGTGCCTAAATCTGAAAAATTACCTCCTGAAACAAAGATTGTGTGGTCTATTCCATTGGCATTTTTCCCAAATACTGCCTGATATTCATGTTCGCCTGTTGAATTATAAAGATGTAAAAAACAATTTAACTCAGTATTATTATGCTGATAACCTGATGATTTATTGATAACATGAATATTAAATGTAAATCCCTGATTTTGAGGATGATAGTCTATTTCTGGAACAAATATTTTAAGTGCTGTATCGACTTCTTGTGATTGAAAAGGGGGTTGAGCATTTACAAGTGTTATTAAACATAATGCTAAAAAGATATAATAACAAAATCTCTTATTAAACTCCATTTTAATTTGCCCAAGTCTTAGGATTATACCAATGAACTTCTGGTTTATTATTCCTTTGAGAAATGTTATTGTTATTATTTAAATTTAGATTATCATTTTGTGTTACAATTCTCTGTTCATTTAATCCCTTATGAGTATTTCCACCTAATGCTCTTCTATATGCACTTTCTATTATATCCAATATATCCATTACAATACTTGGATAATTATTCATTTTGTAATCATTATCTATACCATATGCTTCATAATTATTGTAAATCAAAGCTCTAAGTTCGTGTCCAATTTGTCTTACCCTTTCTTTTATCTCTTCTATTGTATAATTAGATAAAACCTTTCCTTTATTTACAAGAAGAATTATTTTTCTTAGAACATCATTAACTCCTAAATCGTTAAGAAATATTCTTTCTGGATTGGGATTTCTTTCCCAGTATTGATTGCCTTCTTTATCCATTACAAGAACATCACATCTTAAACTTCTTGCAATGTCTTCAAGTTCTGGTTTGAAATCTAATTCCCATTCTACAAGGTTCTGTTTTCCACCTTCCTGCTGATACATAGAACTTGCATATTGGTTTAATTGGTTTTCTTTATTTTCTATTGATTTCTGTGCTTCTTTCAGTTGTCTTTCAAAGTCTTTTAAACCTTCTTCGTATTCTATTAATTCTTTTGTTTTCATGGCACTAAATTTGTCGCTTTTTTAATTTCATCCATTATTCCACCAAGAGGAACATCCCCATAAGTATCTGGAAATGTTTTATTTTCAGGAGAAAGTCTTGCCATTTCATCTCTTCTTTTTATCTGTTCAAATATTTGCTGTTGTCTTGGATTTAATGTATTTTGTTTTAATGCCTGAATCCTTTTTATTTTTAATTGGTTTCTTAACCATTTCCTATATCCATATACTCCTCCGAATCTTGCATACTTTGGTGCATATGAACCTTTTGGTCTTCCCCTTTTTCCTGTTTTAACTCCACCCGTTTTTGTCATATTTGGAGGATTTTCTCTCCTATAAAGACTTCTTGTTAATCCTACTTGTCCTAATTGAAATCTTTTTCCTATTAAATTTCCTATTTTTCCTGCTGTTGTTGCATCCCTTTTTTCTTGTCTTTGAAAAAAGGTATTACTTTTACTTAATTGATTTGTTTCTTTTCTTAATTCTCTTCTTTTGGTTTCTTTTCTTAACCTTTTCAATTCTTCATATTCTTCTTTTGAAAGAACATTTTTTGCTGTTAATCTTCCTTTTGCCATTTTATATACTTATTATTTTATTTAATTGTGCTTCTTGTCTTGCTAATTGGATTTCTCTTTTTTCTCCCCTTGATGATAATGCAAATGGGGTTTTTTGAATAAATGTTCCAAATTCTAATGGTATTTTCTTTCCTTTTCTTATTTTAAACTTTCTGAATACTTCTGGGTCTGGTTCTCCTGTTGGTTCATCTATTCCGAATAGTTTTCTTTTCTTTCCAGTTTTCACTACTTTAAATGTTCTTCCAAGTGTTCTTCTTGTTCTTTTTTCTCCCAGACCCAATGCCTCATTTAATGTTAATCCTTTTCCTATTGGTTTAAACTTTCCTCTTCTTTTAATTAATACGCCAAAGGTTTCTACTTCTCTTGATTGTCTTCTCCTTCTTTCATCTGAAAATAAATCTACTCTTGGTCTTCTTGGGGTATCTATTCTTGGTAGGTCTATTCTTGGGATGTCTGTT
>CAYOTW010000010.1:0-23359 GCA_964407005.1 Candidatus Woesearchaeota archaeon
GAGGATTACTAAATTTAGGAGAACACAGTTAAAAGTAGGGGCGAACAATTCGCTTTTGACAAATTAGGGGAAAAGATATCGAATGCAAATTGTGAGGAGGGCAATTCGCTTTTGACAAATTAGGGGAAAAGATATCGAATGCAAATTGTGAGGCGAACAATTCGCTTTTGACAAATTAGGGGAAAAGATATCGAATGCAAATTGTGGGATTGGGCTTTGATTTCGCAGAAATCAATTTAGTGGGAAATAAAAATCTTCGATAAAAAACAATCATTCTAAAAAAGAAATTTTACTGAATCTAAAAAAATATCCAAATTTAAACTCAAACATCAAAAACACCCTGAATAACCCACTTCTTATCAATCATATCAAACTTAACTCTCATATCACTATAAGTAATTGCTTTCACGTCATTTGTAAACTTATAATTCTCTGCCTTATCCCCCTTAACCCTTGCCCTCAAAATAAAACTCTCGTCATCAATCTTCAAATCATAAATCTTAGAAAATAAAAATCCATCTGAATCAAGCAAAAATAAAAACTCCTCTAAAAAATTATATAACAAAGATTCCAAATCATCCCCCTTAATCTCTAAATCTCTTTCATCCTGTTCTAGAACAGCAATATCTCCACAAACAGTCTCTTTCAAAGCCTGAGCAGCAAACAAAAAAGCCTCCTCAATACTCTCTGCTTCTGCCAAAAACTTGACATCTGCTGTGTGCTCTAAAAACTTATAAGGCATAAAAAAACAAAGAAAAACCCATTTAAATAACTATTTATTCTCTATAAAACTACAACTAGGCATTTCTAGAAGCAAGAATTAACAAAATAAGAATTAACAAAATTAATATTAAAGAGATAATAATTAAATTCAATAGAAAATAATTTGAAAACCCTTCCTTTTCTTGAAAACCTTGATCACCTAAATAAAGTGTATCCCTTATATTTTGCCCTTCATTTACACTCATATCCTTAAACTCCTTTTCAAAAACAAAACCTTCAAAATCGTCATCATCATCATCGTCATCATCATCATCATCATCATCATCATCATCATCATCATCATCGTCAAAAAAATCCCTATCTCTTGTTCTTTCTAAATCCATAACAGAGTTATTATTAATATTCCCGTTAACATCAACAGTCTTAATTTCAATTTCATATAATGTATCTTCATCTAAACCAGTAGCATTATACGATTCTTCAGAAGTTACTGCAACATTAACTCCATCAATATAAATCATATTCTGATAAAAATCATCATCACTAGGATTTTCCCAGGTCCAATAAATCCAATTATAAGATTTATCGCCAACCATCAAATTACTAATCTTTCCAGGAGCCATACCATCAGATTCATTAACATTAACAGAAAAATTAACAACATCTGAAACACCGGTTAAATTAGTATTAGTGATACAATAAACATAAGTAGAATAATTCCCACTAGTTAATGTCAAATTATAAGAGGTCTGATTAGAAACATTTTCAATTTCATAAACCATTTCTCCAACAGATAAAAAGCAAGAATCAATTGAATCAACTAAAGAAACATTAAATAAAAATTCCACACTCTGATTAAGAAAATCCCCTTGTTCAGGATTCAGCAAAATAACCTCCGGAAATGTTTTGTTCCCTCTTGAATCATTCTTAGAATCATTATCATCAAAAGGAGTAGGCAAATAATAAATTTTCAATGCAGAATATTTATTGTCTATCGGCCCATGGCCGTTTGGTTTAACATAATCCTCATGAGGAACATACAAACCATCTCCATCATTATCATATCCCACTGGTTCACAAACTCTTGAAGCATCACTGCCTCCAGTAAACTTTCCAAAAACAGCATATCTCTCACTACAAATACAATAAGAATCATCACCATCACCTGACACAGTCCTATAAGCCTCTTTATTATTTTTATAATCTTTAACAGCAGAACAAGAACCCTTTAAAACAAAATTATGATATGCTACCTGATTATTAGCACCTCCACAATTAATAACCGCTCCATTATTTTTAACAGGTCTCACTGGAGCCCCATTCTGAGAACAATGTGCACTTGCAAATCCAACTAAAACTACTAAAACCAACAACATAACCACCACAACACTTCTAGCTTTCATACCATTTTCTAGTAGTTACTATTTATAAACCTTTCTATTTGTTATCATTTAAAAGTTACTTCAATATTCATTTAAACAAAATCTAACAATAAATTTCAAAATCATTTCAATCAAAAATCATTTCAAGATCTTCCCAGTCTCTAAGTACCATAAATACAAATCCAACTCAGCCAAACTTAAATCAACCTTTTTAGCCAATTCTCTTAAAACATTCTCCACATCCAAATACCTCTTTTTTGTCAAAGTCTGCTTTTTCCTATCAAAATCAATCAAACCCTCCTTAAATAACAAATCAAGAATATGAAAATCAACAATTGCCAAATCCTTATAACCAATATTTCTCAAAAAATGAGAAGCCTCCTTCATTCCCAGCCCTGCAACACTCTCCACTAACCACTGCCTCATCTCCTCTCCAGATTTTTTCATAATCTTATTATGCAAATCCAATGAACAAAAACGAGCCTTAACAATTCTATCAGCCCGTTGTGGCCAAAACCTATGCCCTGCCTCTTTTAACTTTTCTGCTAATTCCTCCTTCGGAAGAATCTCAAAACCGCGCCCCATATCTTTCTGAATCTTAATACACTTCTCAGCCTGAAAATTCGCAGTCAACAAACAAAAACACAACTCAGAAAAAACATTTTCCTGCTTCTCCTTTCCAAGCCTTTCAAATTCCTTAATACGCAAAGAAATCAATTCCCCAATCTTTCCTTTTTTTAAATCTTCAATCTTATTTAAAAGTTCCATAAAAACACCAATAAAAAATAATATATAAATTAAACTTAAATTCTACTAAAATTTAACCTAAACTTTCCCAAAAACCATGGATATTACAATAAGCCCTTGCAGAAACACTTCCCTTATCTCCTACTCCAAATTCTACTTCTGGCTCATCTCCTGGTTTTAAAAATTTCCTATAAACCTTATCATTAACAATCAATTCAATAAACTCAATATAATGGTCTTCATTCATAGGATGAGAAACCCCTCCAACTTTCACATTAATAACATCACCTTTATCGTCTAAAACAGGGACATGTTTTTCTCCAACATCTGGATCCTCGGACTTAGGCTCTAACAATTCCATTGGCTTTCCACAACAAACCAATTCCCCTTTTCCAGCATGCAAAATCTCTACAATATTCCCACAAATGCTACACCTAAAAACATCATTAACTTTTTCAACAACCATTAATAATTCTCTCCTAAAACTTCGTAATACTCTTGTTTATGTTTACAAGCAGGACACAAATTAGGAGCCTCCTCGCCCTCATGAACATAACCGCAATTTCTACATTTCCACTTCACAACCTTGTCCTTCTTAAAAACACTACCATCCTTAACATTCTCTAATAACTTCCTATACCTCTTCTCATGTTCTTCCTCAACCTCTGCAATCTCTTTAAAAGAAATAGCAATCTCTTCAAAACCTTCCTCTCTTGCAACATCTTCAAAATTCTTATATAAATCACTCCATTCTTCTTTCTCTCCCTCAGCAGCTGCCAACAAATTCTCCTCAGTAGTCCCAATCTTTCCAGCAGGATAAGTAGCATTAATCTCCAATGCTTCTCCATTTGAACCGCCTGCAGTTAAATACTTAAAAAAAATCTCAGCATGCTCTTTCTCATTATCAGCAGTTTCTAAAAAAATACCTTCAATCTGTCTAAAACCTTCCTTCCTTGCAACAGAGGCAAAAAAAGTGTAACGATTCCTTGCCTGGCTCTCTCCTGCAAAAGACTTTAACAGATTCTTCTCAGTCTCACTCCCCTTTAAATCATAAGCCCTTACTTCTACCATAACATATAAAGACAAAAATAGTTTTTAAAGATTGTGTTAACAAATTTAACTAAAAATCTTTCTAAACCAATTCATCACTTTTTGAATAAAACCAGCTTCAACACACTCTCCAGAAACACAAACATTTGACTCACACTCAAAATTATTATTACAATTTCCATTAACACCCTGATCCTCCCATCCAGACTCAGAACAAAATACTAAGGAGCCATTCATCGCCCTTCTATAGCCTAAATCAAAACATCTTCCTTCAAATAGACAACCACCACACATCGTCTCATTAACATTAACTTCCTCAGAAACATTAGAAACATCACTAACAGATTCTCCTCCAGAACCCGCTCCAAAAGAAGAACCCTCAGACCCAATATCTACACTTGCATTTTTTAATAAAATCTCTTCTTTGTAAAAATTATCCTCCTCACTAGATTCTTCAATCTCTTCCTTAAAATCTAAAAAAACAATCACAAGATACCCTCCAGATTTCAACTTAACATCACACTCCGCGCCTACAATCTCTTCATCCACATACTTAACTTTAGAACTACAATCATCTTTCCACCCCTCTTCATTTTCAACATTTACTTTAAAATAAAAACTATCTCCTTCATCAAAATCATCCAATTCAATATCAGGAATTATCTTTAATTTAAACAAATTTTCCCCAATCACATCATAATCATAATCAATATCTCTAGCCTCAATATTCTTAACAATATCTCCCCTTTCCACTGCCTCATTCTCACTATCATTGCTCTCACTTAAACTATCAACACACTTCCCCTCCTCGCAAAAATCAGGACAAATATAAATCTTTGATTTCACCTCACCATCTTCACAATATCGCTCTTCTAATTCATAATAATCAACCTCCCCATTATCCTTAAAATGACTCTTACAATAATCTGGATACTCTACTGCACCCCCTTCAATCCTTACAATCCCTTTCTTATGGTAATCAATTCCTCCATCCGAGTCAACACAAACCTCCCCTGCGACACATTCTTGCAAATAAAACTCCTTAACAGCCCCTAACTCAAAATCATCAATAAAATCATCTCCATTCAAATCTATAGAACAAGAATCATTATTAGAACTAAACTCACTAACAGACTTATTAAAACACTGCCTAACTCTCAATAAATCAAAACCATTAACAATCCCATCTAGTGTAAAATCAACATCCTTACACCCTAAAAAACTAAAATCAAATTCCTCACAAACTTTTTGATATTGTTTCTTAAAAATTTCTAAATCATCATTTTCAACAACCCCATCAGAATCATAATCAAAAAAAGAACAATTTACATCATCAACATCATTAGGAATAGAATTATTAAGACAAGCCCTAATTTTAAACAAATCAGAAAAATCAACGTCTCCATCAGAATCATAATCTGCTTCAGAACACGAAATCGCAAAAACAAAAGACAGACTAAATAAGAATATTAAAAACCCAAAAATAAAAAATAACTTTCTCATAAAATTATTTACCCTGCATACTTTTTAAATTTAATGACACAACTTCACCAATCTTTTTATACCTCTAAAGCATTAAACATCATGAAAAACATATCAACAGACACAATCGGAGAAATCACAATCCTAAACTTTCCAGAAAAATACTCCTGGCTAAGAAAAAAACTCAAGGCAAAAAAATTCCTAAAACAAAATAAAAACATAAAAACAGTTTTAGAAAAAACAAAAAAAATATCTGGCAGACTAAGAAAACCCTCACTAAAACACCTAGCAGGGGAAAAAACAACAAAAACAATCTATAAAGAAAACAACTGTAAATTCAAAATAGATGTCAAAGAAACATACTTCTCCCCCAGACTATCAGACCATAGAAACAAAACCTGTGAAGAAATTGCAAAAAAAGTTTCAGATAAAAACAAAATCCTCGTCATGTTCGCAGGCATTGCACCCTGGCCAATCATACTTGCAAAAAAAATAAAATCAAAAAATAAGAAAGTAACAATCTACTCAAATGAAATCAATAGACAAGCAAACCAATATGCAAAAGAAAACATAAAACTAAACAAACTAGAAGATTATATAAAACTCATAAAAGGAGATTCAAAAAAACTTCCTGAAAAAATAAAATCATCTAAAAACATTCCTGAAAAATTTGACACAATCCTCATGCCTCGACCAAACCTAAAAGACACATTTTTACAAACAGCATTTAAACTTTCAAAAAACAAAACACAAATCTACTACCATGGATTTGGAACAAAACAAAAAGTAGAAAATGAAATAAAGCAAGAAATAAAAAAATCAGGCCTTAAAGCAAGTAAAATTAAAATTCAAAAAGCAGGAGACATAGCCCCTGGAAAATACAGATGGCTGGCATCATTTAAGATTTCCGAGAATAAAAAACAACAAAAAGCAAAAAGCAAAAATTAGAACAAATTAAAACCATAATCAAAAAATCATTTCTATTATTTTTTTCAATCACCTCTCTTTTATCTAAAAAAGTCTTATTAAAATCCTCCAAATCACTTTTCAAATTAGCAAAATCAATGCCTTCAATCTCCTTCAAAACACCATTTATCCCATTAACATTCTTATCTAAACTCCTCTGCAAAGACTCATACTCTCTTAACAATTTTTTAATATTATTTTCATAACCTCTTAAATCCTCCTTCGCATCACTAAGTTTAGAATCATAATCATTAACAGAATCCACAGAATCCCCTAAATCTAATTCTAATGTCCCTAGCTCCCCCTCATCTTCTTCCCCTCCAGTCATCACTACCAAAAAAAGCATAGCTATAAAAGATACAAGTACAAAGCTAAATACAAATCTTTTTTTCATAAAACCTCCAGAAGAATTATTAAATCAAAAAATAGCTTTTTAAAGATTGTCCTCAGCAGAAACAGACGAAGGAGCCTCTCCCCCATGCCATGTAAATCTCGGCCTAACTCTCATCGGATAAATCCTTTCAGAATTATCATCCAGAATAATTGCAGTTCCCTTTAATCTAGGCAAATCATTCAACTTCTTATTAATACTTTCATAAAGATAAGACTGCATAATCCCATTCAAAGCCCTAACATCTGGTTCCGCAGTAACTCTATGAGAAATAACAATATCAGATTGAGTCATAGCATCAGTATGAATCTTACCCGGCTGTTGAGTTGCCAGAACCAATGAGATTCCGGGTTGTCTTCCTTCCCTCAACAACTGAACCAAAACTTCTGTAGCAGGAGTCTCTCCCTCTAAAGGCAAAAATTCATGAGCCTCGTCAATAAAAACCCAAACCAATGGCACCTTTCTATTAATCAAATAATTAAACCCATGATTCACTGCATCAATCTCCTCTTCCTTTCTCCATCTAGTTCTCTCCTTAAACAAATTCTTACAAACCAAACTTATCACCAACCCACGAACATTAAAACCAGAAACAGAAGCATACATAGACAAATCAATCACCGTAGTCTCTCCTGCCTTAATTAATCTATCGATACTAAACCCTTTTTCCTCGTCAAAAATCTTCCAAGTCTTAGCAGCATCAAATAAAGAAACAGCAGAATTTTTATATGGCAAAGAAACACTTTCTAAATTAAAAATCTCTTTCTTAATATCCTCAAAACCAAAACTTTCTCTCTCTTTTAAATTCCCAATCGCAGCCTCAATAGCAAATGAAATTGGACTAGTAAATTTCAAACCAAATAAAGAAATCCAATCACTAATATCTAAATCTGAAATCTTAATAGCAAACTCCTCATCAACTTCCACACCCATATCCCTATATTCATTAAAATAACCTAATGGCGAATAAACTTTAATGGGAACATTGGACTCTTCAAGACCCCATTCCCTTAACAAAGCCTTATCCTTCTCATTCTTAAACTTCATAGTCCAAAAAATACCCATTGTATCAAAAATCAAGGGAGCAATATTCTTAGACTCCTCTCTTTTTAAAGAAGACAAAGCCTCTGCAATTACCCCCAGAGTATAAGACTTTCCAGAGCCCCTCTTACCTGAAACAAGAACAACATGACTCCTCGCAACATCTAAATAAATAGGATTAGATAAAGAACTAGTCTGCCCCATCTTAACAAAACTCTTTCCTAAATAAGCCAACCCTTTCTTACCAAAAAGCTTTTTATCACTCTCGTTTCTCCCAACAATAACATCATACGGCATAAAAATTACTACAAAAACAGCTTAATAAAACTTATCAATAAGAATCATACAAATCTGAGCCATTACCTATATTTTCTCCACACCTCATAATTAAAACAGTCGCAACAACCGCTGAAATCCCCCTATTATTCATAAAAATAAATAGATTAAAACTTTATAAAATTAATCAACAGATTCCCAAACAAACAACCTTACTTTTTTAGGAGAAAAATCCCCGATGTAACCTAAATCCCCTCCAATAACAACATCCTCCACATAAACATCAGTATCCAATGTTGCGACAACATTATCTCTACTCAATGTACACGGCTCTCCCAAAACACAAACTTTTAATTCAAAATCAAAAGCAGGAGGAATTTTTGTTCTTGCAAATTCATTTAATGCATCGGAATTCTTTTCATCCTCTCCAAGAGATAAAACAATAATCCTATAATCCCCATTTAAAGATATTTCTTTCAAAACTTCCATCTGCATTTGATAAACATAATCTGTTATATCCTCCTGAGCAGTATTCTGCGCATACATGATTAATAAAACACTTGCAACAAGAAGTATAGCAATAGTCGCTTCAAAAATTCTCAACCATCCTCGTTTACCTACCATACCTTTAATGTAAACCTAACATTTTTAATTGTTCCGTCTTCCATCAAAACTTCCTCCAGATAATCCTTAGCATTAACTTCTGCATTCTCTGGCACAGTCCTCTCCATTTTAACAAGAGGAGAAACAATAGCAAAATCAAAAACCTCCGGAATCCTCAACTCTTTTTTCAAAGATTCATAATCATTTTCATAAAGGACCTTCATCTCACTTAGACTCTGAGAAGAAATAATCTTTCTCTCTAAAATACTCCCAAAAGAATAAAGATCTGTATATTCCTCGCAACTACTCAAACCCGCATCTTCAAAACCTTCTGCTAAATAAACCCGATAAAAATCACCATCAACCTCTACTAAATTAATCTTTCCCACATTTCCACTACCTTCAAAACTAGAATCTAAAATATTTCCACTAGCATCTTTTACTAACGAATTCCTGCCTTCAAGATCATAAACAAAATACTGGCCATCGACATTAATAAAAAAACAATCAGGATACCCAGACAAAGGCTCAGTAGTCTTTATAGAAAATCTAGAAAGATTAACAATATTCTCTTCTTTAAAAGTATCATGCAAACTAGAAATTACAGATCCAGAAAGATTAACAGCCTCTGGAGGCTGAATAAAAACTAGCAAAAAACCTACAAATAAAAAGAACATTACAAATGAAAGAATCACTTCAATATGCCCTGCACCTTTTTTAGCCATAAATAACAAAAAATATCATAATTTATATACTTTATCCAAAGAATGCCCTTGCACCAGTAGTAATCAATAAGGTCAAAGCCAACAAAATAAAAGAATGTTTTATACCATACTTGAGAGTCCCCTCTGAAATCTTCCCAATAACCAAACCAGAGAAAAAAGACTGCACTAAAATCATCACAAACATAGGTGTAGAAAAATCCTGAGAAGACATATCTGACTTAGGACCTACCTTTAACCCAGTCCCCCCTACATCAGCAATATCTACAGTCAAAGGCAAAATCTTAAACTCCAAAACAAGCATAATGATAATAAAGACAATAAAAATAATATAACCTTGAACAACCAAATTATAAACAGAAGACTTTCTCTCTTTTTTCAAATTCTCTACCTGATTAACAGACAATGAAACAGATTCCAAAATACTACTAATATCTCCTCCTGCCCTCTCAGCCTCGGAGATTAAACCAACTGCTCTTGCAATAACCTTACTCTTAGTCTCTTGAGCAAATGTAATCAAAGCTTTAGTCAAAGGAATACCCAAAACAATCTGGCTAGCCAACTTCTGAACATGAGGTGTCAAAGCCCCATACTCCCTATTTTTTAAATTAATAATTGCCCTACTCACCGGCGTCCCAGATTTAACATTTTCCACCAAATCCCTTGTAAATCCTAAAAACTGAGATTCTTTCTCTTTCTGCCTTCCCTGATTTAATAAAAGGGTTACAAGAAAAGGCAATGCGCCAATAATTAAAGCTATAACAATTACAAAATACATAAGAGCATCGCCTCTTAAAAATAGAACACTAGCTATAATCATCACCGCCGCAATTCCTGCTCCAATCCAAGACCGCTTATCAAGATTCATTATACCTTAGGTTGTTTTACATGCAAAACACCTAAAAAGATTAAATTTACAATTACAACACCTGCAATACTCAAGGGAAATAAAATATTCATACCAACTCCTGAACCCATCCCAGAAACATTCATAACAATAAACATCATCATCAAAACTAACGGGGCAGCAATAAGGATAGAAATATAAACATCCATAAAAGTTCCTGCCAAAGAAGCATAACTCTGTCTTTCTAACTTATAATCATTTAAAAAATTCTCAGCCTTTTTATCTAAATAATTCTTTAAAGAACCTCCTGAACTAATATTAGTTGCAAGACCATTAAACAATTCCGCAAGTTCTTTATTGGGAGTATTACTTGCAACATTTTTCAAAGCAGTAACTAAATCATAACCATACATCTCTACCTGGTTTGTAACCTTTCTTATCTCCCTTCCAACGGTAACATACTCCTTAGAATTTGCAATAATTTTGAAAATCTTGGTCGGCTCAATATCTGAACCAGCAATCGCAGACATATGGATTGTTGCAAAAGGCAATTCATAAGCAATATTTTTCTGCACACTAGACTTTTCAGAAGAAGGATAAAAATAAAATCCCATAAAAACTAATCCAGCCGTAAGAAACGGAATATAAAAATGAATAAAACCAATAACTCCAAAGATAGCCAAAAATACAAAAGTAAAAAAAGACAAGACAAAACCTACTAAAGAAAAAAATAAAGCCATTGAAATATAAGTCGCAGTTAAAATAGGAATATTACCTTTCTTCAAATCATCAGACAATCCTGAAAACTTGGGTGCAAGTTTATCTGAAAACTTAAAAAAAAGTCGATTAGAAATAATTGCAAAATAATTAGGTTTTCTAACCTTCTTCTTATCATCTTCTTTCTTTCTTTCTCTATTCATCCTCCCCTTTCCAATCTCAGAAATCCTTAATTCCTGCAAATACTTCTTCTTATCCTTATCCCCTAATGAAATATAATTTTTCTCATTATTAGAAGGCGAAACATAACTAATATTAGAAACATCACTTTTCTTTTTCTTTCCTTTTAACCCCGAAACACTTACTTCTTCCAGCAAAGACGGAATTGTATTATTTAATGATTTAAGTTGATACATTAAAGACTGCAAAGAACGAGTATAAAAATCATTATTTTCATCATTACCCATATGTTCTAGAACAGAATTCATGTCTGCTAAAATCTTTTTTTCTTGTTCAATATTCTTTTTTAAATTTTCAATACTCATCCACCCAAGGCTGAATCGATCTTCTTATGCAAATCAAAGATAAATCCCTTCCAGCGCATCACCTCATTCTTATCATTCTTATTCTTCGCCTCTTCTAATTTATTAACTGCCTCAGACATAGAAGAAACCGCGTGTTCTAAAAAATTTAAATCTGCCATATTCACCTCGAATAATCAAAGTCCTTAGAGTTTAAAAAACTTTCAACTACGCAAATTTTAAAAACAAAAAACATCTTTTGTGAAAAGGTCCCATAGTCTAGTGGCAGAACACATCGCTGACTTCGATGAAGCCCAAGTTCGATTCTTGGTGGGACCATAAGCCAATCGAACAGAGTGAGATGGCTATTTCCAAGTCTGGGACTGAATAACAATAAATGATTTGTTCGATTGGAGGAAGAGCTGTTTTGAAAACAAATAAAATAATAATGATTTCAAAATTGCTCTGACGATTTTGGTGGGACCATAATCTCTTGAACAAAGTGAAAGAGGTTAAGTTCTGATAAGAACTTGGGCAAGCCCAAGCGAACATCTTTGCTCTTGACTATCTAATTCATATATAATATCAAGAGTGAAGTGTGAGTAGATTCTTGGTGGGACCATAAGCCAATCGAACAAGATAAAATCACCTTTTTCCAATTTTTCCACCCTTCACTCTTCCCCAATTTTCATCCAAAATTTTAACATTAAATTCACTCAAATCAAAACCAGCAAGAGTACACAAATCTTCAAAAAAAGATAAAGGCATCTTCCTAGACTCATTATAATAATTCTTTAGAGTAGAATAATTCAAAGAAAAACCAAACTGCAACAAACCCCTTAAAGAAGGTGAATTCATTTTTAAAACAATAAAATCCAAAAATTCCCTCTGCCTACCCTTTTCAAAACTAACTCTTGCCATCAAAATTTAAATAAAACAGCATTAAAAAATTTAACTACGGGACCATCTAAAGCAAAACTTTATAAATCAAAATATTCAATTTCTAGTATGGCAAAAATTCCAAAGAAAACAAATCGGTATTGTCCTTATTGTAAAAAAAAGACAGAGCAAAAGATTAAAGAAGTCAGTGGAGGCTCTAAAAGAGGGACATTAAAAAAAGGTTCAAAAGACAGAGCAAGATTAAGAGGACAAAACAGAGGAAAGGGAAGCCAGGGAAAATATTCAAAACCAGCTGTAAGCAAATTTAAAAGAAAAACAAAAACTACAAAAAAACCAAATATTTTATACACCTGTTCAGTCTGTAAAAAATCAAAAGGAATTAAAAAAGGAAAACGAACATCTCGTTTACAAATAGAATAAAATGGCACAAAGAAAAAAATTCACCAATATAGAAATACCAATTTTAGAAATGGAAACCTCTGCCCTCGGAAGTCCTGAATCCTTAGAAAACAGAAACATAAAATTAGATCTAACAAGAAAAATGAGAGGCAAAGGATTAGAAGTAATCTTCAAACTTATAAAACAAGATAACAAAATGATTGCTATCCCTAGAAAACTTGCCCTTATGAAATTCTATTTAAAAAGAATGATGAGAAAAAGAATTTCCTATGTTGAAGATTCATTTAAAACAAAAACAGATGATGTAGAAATAACAATTAAACCTTTTTTGATAACTAGAAAAAAAGTTTCAAGAGTAGTAAGGAAAAACCTCAGACAAACTGCAAGAGAATTTTTAATTGAATATGCAAAATCTGTAACCTATTTAGAACTTTGCGAAGATATATTAAATGGAAATTTGCAAAAACAAATGCTTCCAAGATTAAAAAAAGTATACCCCTTATCACTTTGTGAAATTCGGGTTTTAGAAACAAACTCAGAAAATTTAAACTTTGAAACACTACAACAAAAACCAAAAAGAAAGCAAGAAAGTGAAGATTTAGAAAACCAAGAGGCATCAGATGAAGAAAAAACTGAAGAAAAAACCAAACAAGAAAAAACTGAGGAAAACGAAGAAGAATCTGAAGAATTAGAAAAAAAAGAGGAAGTTAAAGAAAAAAAGAAAACTACAAAAAAATCAACTAAAAAAACTACAAAGAAAAAGGAATAATGGCAGAACAATCTTGCCTTATCTTAATCAAACCTGACGGATTAGTAAAATCAATTACAGGAAATATTATTAACGAACTTTCTCAAGCAAAACTTAAAATTATTGGGGCAAAAATTGTTTCTGTTAAAAGAGATTTAGCAGAACAGCATTATAAACATCTAAAAGAAAACAAACCTGAAATATTTGAAGAAGTTTTAAAATACATAACAGGAGAATTCCATACAAACAGAGTTCTAGCTTTAGTCTATTATGGAGATAATGCAATCTCAAAAATAAGAGAAATCGTAGGTCCGACAAATCCAGAAGAAGCAGAGCCAACAACAATTAGAGGAAGATATGGAAGAATAAATTCAAAAACAAATGTCCTAGAAAACTGCATACATGCATCAGACTCAGAAGAATCCGCAGAAAGAGAAATTAAGCTATGGTTCTCTCCAAATGAAATTGTAAAAGAAATCTACCCTCATACAAAAAAGAAAGAAGAAACTGAAGTCGCATTCTGGAATTAAAAAATATAAACATAATCACCTATTTTTGAGAAATAATTTCTAAACCAACATCTATACGAATCTAAAGCAAATCTCATTCTCAAACCTAAAGGAACATCAACTCCTTCAAAATTCACATCAATTATCTCCTCTAATTCATCATCCATTTCTAAAAACTATAACATGCTCTGTTTTATCATTTAAATCTTCAGGAAGTCCTAAATTTAAACCCTTAAATCCCCCTCCTGCAAAAGAATACAATCTCCATAAGGAACATTTAGAAGGATTATTGCAATAAGAACTATCTTCCCAACAACTCATTCCCTTATACGGGCATCTTTTCTCCTCACTCGGAGCCTCTCTCATTTAAATCACAACAAGAACTAATATAAAAAGGTTACGGGAAGCCTGCAGAGAGATTTGAACTCCCGGCCCCCTGCTTACAAGGCAGGTGCTCTACCACTGAGCTATGCAGGCATTACTTTACCCAGACTAGAAGCTTTTTAAGTATTTTGATTAATAAAGTTAGAATTAAAAACCCATAAAAACTTAAGATTAAATGTTATCAGACATCCTAGCAACAATCGCAAATATCATTATTGCATATTCATTAATCCCCCAGGTCTTTCATGGATTTAAACATAAAAAACAAGGGATTATTTTACAAACCTCCCTACTGACTACAATAGCTCTAACAATGTTGGCAATCTCATTCTTCTCATTAAAACTACTTTTTGCTGGTTCGATTGCAACATTAAACGCCCTAATGTGGCTAACAATTTTAATTCAAAGGCTAATATACAAAAATTAATAATGAATATCTATGCAAAACAAAACATTTAAATAGTTATGAATACTAATTCATTTAACTAAATTAGCCTTAAAAGGCAAGGAGATAAAATGCCACAAGGAGATAAAACAGGACCAAATGGACAAGGCCCAATGACTGGAAGAAGAATGGGTCTTTGTGCAGGTTTTAATGCACCAGGATTTGTAAATAATGGGTGTAGAAAGGGTTTCGGAAGAGGACGAGGATGGAGATTCCAGTCCCCCATAGAAAATACAAACCAAGAACAAGAAAAACAAATCTTGGAAAACCAAAAAGAATTGATAGAAAAAAGATTAAAAGAACTAGAGTAAAATGAAAGAAAAAATAGCAATACTCTCGGTATTTGTTAATCTGATTTTAGCAGTTGGAAAAACAATAATAGGATTTATAACAAATTCAGCCTCAGTTTTAGCCGAAGGCATACACTCGGGAATGGATGTTTTTTCATCTGCTATTAGTTTTCTTGGAATAAAAATCGCAAAAAAACCAGTAGACAAAAAACACCCCTATGGCCATTACAAATTTGAAGTCCTATCAGGCCTAATAATAACAATGCTTTTATTTGCAACAGGACTATGGATAATTTATGAATCATACAAAGGATTTCTAAACCCCCAGTTAATATCGCTAAGTTATCTAGCCCTCGGAATTATGATTATGTCAATAATTCTAAATGAAACCACTGCAAGATTAAAAATGCACTATGGGAAAAAAGAAAACTCACTAAGTTTAATATCTGATGGAGTCCACGACAGAATAGATGTCTACACCTCAATAGCAGTTTTAATGGGCCTAATAATCATGCCCTACTGGAATTATATCGACGCAATTCTCGCATTACTAATAGGATTATACATCCTAAAAGAGTCATTTGAACTAGGAAAAGAAGCCACAGACTCTCTTTTAGATGTCTCTGCAGGAGAAGAAATTGAAAACAAGATAAAAGCGCTGATAGAAAAAAACAACATAAAACTATCAGAAATAAGAACACAAAAAAAAGGCTCGGCAATAACTGCAAATTTAGAAATAAAACTACCAAAAAATACAAATGTAGAACAAGCAACTCAAATTTCAGACAAACTAAAAAAAGAACTTATAGAGAAAATAAATCAACTAGAATATGTAGCAATACAAATTAAAAGCCATGATATTGAAAACTCATACTTTAAACCCAAAGACTTCATCTCAAAAACAACAGGAAAGGGTTTTGGATGGCAAAGAAAAGGAAAATTTAAAAATGAAATCCAGGAAGCAAAAGGAACAGGGCCAGGAGGATATTGTGTCTGCCCAAAAGGAGATTACAGAATAAAACATAAACCAGGACAACCATGCAAAGAATTAAAATGCCCAAATCATAATATAAAATTAATAAGAGAGGAATAAAATGCCAAGACCATGCAAAAGAAGACGAATTAGAGGACATCCTACTTCGTCTTATTTCAAACCCGCAGGAATAAGACTAAAAGATTTAGACGAAGTTAAACTAACCCTCCCAGAATTTGAAGCACTAAGATTGATAGATGTAAAAGAAATCCCTCAAGAAAAAGCAGCTCAAAAAATGCAAATCTCTCAACCCTCGCTCTCAAGAAATCTTAAAACAGCAAGAAAAAAAATAGCCTCAGCAATTGTTCAAGGAAAGGCAATCAGGATCTAAAATTAAAAAGATTCTTAAACATAAATTCAAACACTAATTAAAATGAACCAACTAGAAGACAAAAACATAAAATCATACAAAGAAATAATAACTCCAAAAGAGTTGAAGAACCAACTTCCAATAAATAAAAAAATCTCTAAATTCATTCTTCAAAAAAGAAAAGAAATACAAGACATTCTCGATAAAAAATCAAAAAGAAAACTAATAATCGTCGGACCTTGCTCTATCCACAATACCAAAGAAGCATTAGAATATTCTAAAAAAATTAAAAACCTCCAAGAAAAAGTAAAAGATAAATTTCTAATACTAATGAGAACATACTTCGAAAAACCAAGAACAACCATAGGCTGGAAAGGTTTAATCTACGACCCTGATTTAAACAATTCAAACAAAATTAAAAAAGGATTACAAAAATCAAGAAAACTACTTTTAGAAATAGCAGAACTAAATATTGGAACTGCAACAGAATTTCTAGGACCAATGACACCTCAATATCTAGATGATTTAATAAGCTGGGTTGCAATAGGGGCAAGAAACTCAGAAAGTCAGCCCCATCGGGAACTTGCTTCAGGATTATCAACACCTGTTGGATTCAAAAACGATACATCTGGGAACTTCAATATTGCAATAAACTCAGTCAAAGCTGCGTCAAATACTCACTCTTTTATTGGAACAAATAGACAAGGAAAAAACACAATTGTAAATACTCAGGGAAATAAATACTGCCACATCATTTTAAGAGGAGGCATAAAAAACAAAAAATATATCTCAAACTATAAAAAGAAAACAATAAACAAAGTTGAAAAAGAACTAGAAAAACAAAAAATTCCAAAAAATATCTTAATAGACTGCAGTCATGCAAACTCAGAAAAAGACATAAAAAAGCAATCAAAAGTATTCAATAATGTAATAAAACAAATAAAAAATAATTCTATAATCGGATTAATGTTAGAATCAAACCTAAACCAAGGAAAACAAAAAATATCCAACAATCTAAAAAAAGGCATATCAATAACCGACGCCTGTCTAAGCTGGAAAACAACAGAAAATCTTATACTAAAGGCATACAAAAAATTAAAATAAAAATTATTGAGAAATAATAGCTTCTGCATCTAAACTTTTTTTAGCCAAATCTTCACTTTCTTTAATCCTATTAAATCCTTCACAAAACCTATATGCAAAAAAACCATTACACTCTTCCTCAAAATCTACTTCTTCACCACACAAAGTATAAAACCTACATCTCATAAAAAATTCAAAACATAAAACCTTATAAAATTATCTAATTCAATCACAAGAAGAATAGTCATCTTCACTAATCCATACACAATTTTCAACGTCCTCTATCCTGTTCACGCCCCCTAATAAATTATCTGAAACACCTTCCCTACAAAAAAATCCCTTTCCATCATTTCCACAACTAGTTATATCGTTAAATTTATTATTTATAATAAGATTATCTAGAGATGATGAAGAGCCCATTTCAAAACCATTTCTAGAATTAGAACTTACTTCAACATTATTAAAAATACTATTATTCAAATCACCCTCAACATAAATCCCAGAACGTCCATTAAAAATAGCAAAAACGTTACTAAAATTATTAAAATTACTTATTAAACTTCCCCCACTTATTTTAAACCCAGGCCCAAACCTAGAAGCAGTATAAGACACATTAATCCCATTAAAAGAACTATTTAATCCCCTAAATCTTATTCCAGCATAACCATTATAATTCGCCATCACATCAATCAATTCTAATCCTTCAACATCAATTAATTTCATACCACTATCTCCATTAAAATTAGAAACAATATTTCTAATCAAATGGCTCCTCCCCCCATCAATTGAGATTCCAGAATTTCCAAGATTATAACTAGTATTCAAATCCAACAAAACAAGATTATTACTTCCTAAAGTACCTATGCCTATTGAAAAATTAGTAATAACACCATTTTTAATCTCAATATTATTCTGATTAAATACCTTTATTCCCCACGAACTTCCTGAACCACGCATAATCTTATTATTTAAATTCAAAACAACATCATCAGAAGTAATATTAAAACAAATTCCATCTGACTCAATATTATTCTTCAAATAATAATCTCCTTGTTCTTCAATTTCATTACACTCCACAAGAGGGATATAACAAGCCCCATCAATAAAATCTTTTCCATCTTTACATTTTTTAAACCCTCCATTACTCCTATAAATTCTAACAGAAACCTTAGAATCCTCTTCCGCCTCTTCCCACTCTTCCTCTTCTAAATCAATCTTACTAACAGGGATCAATTTATCAGAAACAATCTTCCCAATTTTTTCTGTATCTCCAATCTTCATAACAGGGGCAATGCTTACCTTCTCAGGAATCCCTTTCAATCCATCCCTTGTAAAATTAAAAGCATAAGTCTTCTTCTCGTTAGCTAAGGGCACGTCCTCCCTTAAATAACTATAAGAACTACCATTAAAATAAAAAATAATCTCTAAAGCCACAACACCAACATCATCAGCCCCTCTCTCTACCTGAACAAAAGCAAAATTTACAGCAGGATCATAAACAGTATACCCCTCTAAAACAACATCCAAATTTAAATCAGAAGAAATTTCAGAGCCAGGTTCTTGCAACATAGGCAAAATAGAAATCCAAACAAGACTAACCCCTGCAACAGTTATCAAAATAATCAAAACAGTCGCAACAACAGCAGAAATTCCTTTTTTTAACATAAAAAAAATACATACTTAACACTTATAAATCATTCGTCATCCAAAACTTCAACCTTCTTATCCTTTAATAAAATTTCAACAACCTCTTGTTCAATATTAGCAACCTCTCCTTTTTCAAAAGGCCCAATCTCCTCCCCCTCAAAATTCAAAAACTCTGGAACCTCTGCTAAAAACCTAACCAACTTATGCCTCTCATCAGACTGCTTCCCAACCATTTCCTCACTCAAAGACTTTTCAGCAATCTCTAATCTTTTAACAATCTCCTCAAATAAATCTTTTTCAAAACCCAATAAATTTTCAAAATCCTTTTTAGAAATACCCACCTCCGAAGCAACAAACGCCAACTGCAAAATCTTTTTCTTCCTCATCCTCAACAACTCCTTAAAATTAGACATAGCATTCTCCAACTTCTTCTTACTCTTTATAGCAACATCAGAAAACTCATCCTCCTCACTCCCTGAAAGATTCCTTTTCTCTTCAAAATAAGTAGAAACATCTATCAAAAAATTCTTTGGTAATTTCTGCAACTGATCAGAATATTTCTCTTTTCTCAAAGCCTCATACAAATCATTATAAGTTATCATAAAACACAAACACCAAAATTCTTTTTAAGGATTTGTATACTCTACTCAAAAGACTTATTAAGCACTAAAACTCAAAATACACATGTTCAAATCACTAAAAGAAAAACTAAAAGGCTGGGTAAATCGGACAAAAGAAGAAGTTGAAGAACCAAAAGAAGAGAAAAAAACTGAAAAGAAAAAGGATAAAAAGGTTAAGGTAGGAAAGACTAAAAAAGATAAAAAAGAAATTTCCGAAAAAAATTCAGAAGAAGAACTAACAAAAGAACCAAAGAAAAAAACCTCATTTTTTTCAAAAAAACTTACAAAAGAGAAATTTGAAGAGAAATTTGAAGAACTTGAGCTAATACTCTTGCAAAATAATATTGCATACGAGGTTGTAGAACATCTAAAAAAATCATTAGAAGAAAAACTTATTGGCTCTTCTGAAAAAAATATTGAAGAAGCCCTAAAAGAAGCAATCAAAGAAATTCTAATTAATCCGCCAAACATAATCAAACAAATCAAAGAATCTGAAAAACCCTATGTTGTCTGTTTTGCAGGCATAAATGGTTCAGGCAAAACAACGACCATTGCAAAATTTGCAAACCTTCTTCAAAAAAATAAACTCTCTGTTTGCTTAGCAGCTGCAGATACATTCAGGGCTGCCTCAATAGAACAAATACAACAGCATGCAGATAATCTTAAAATCCCTTTAATAAAAAAAGATTATGGCTCTGATCCAGCCTCAGTAGGTTTTGAAGCAATCCAGTATGCAAAAAAAAATAATATTGATGTAGTTTTAATAGACACTGCCGGAAGAATGCAAAATAAAGACTCTTTAATGAGAGAAATAGAAAAAATCATAAGAGTCAATAACCCTGATCTAAAGATATTCGTAGGAGAATCAATAACCGGAAACGATGCAACAGACCAAGCAAAATCATTTAATAAATCAATAAAAATAGATGGAATAATTTTATCAAAAGCAGATGTTGATGAAAAAGGGGGGACAGCAATCTCAGTCTCACAAGTCACAGGAAAACCAATCCTCTACCTAGGGATCGGGCAAACATATGACGATTTAGAATTCTTTGACAAAGAAAAAATTATTAAAAAATTATTTTAATAAATATAAATAAAGACGATTTTCTAAAAGCAAAGGCAATTTAGTGGGCAATAAAAATCTTCGACAATATTACTTCCTCCCTTAGACAAATCCAAATATTCTTAAAAGTTACATGAAAAATATCCAAACAAATAAGTCCCTTTTCTAAAAAATACAAAACCCAAACTTTAAAATAACCTCAAACACTCTATAAGATATGGTACTAGACAAACTAGGAAACGCCTTAAAAAGCGGAGTAAAGAAAATATCAAATGCAATCTTTGTAGATAAAAAACTAATCGATTCAGTAGTAAAAGACCTACAAAGATCACTAATAGAAGCAGATGTAAATGTAGAACTAGTCTTTGAAATCTCTCAAAAAATTAAAAAAATAGCATATGATGAATCAATTAAAGGAATAGAAAAAAAGGAACAAATAATAAAACTTATACATGACGAAATTAAAAATATTTTAGGTGGAGAACAAAAACAACTCAAACTTCCTAAAAAAGCAAAGATAATTTTCCTAGGTTTATACGGGTCTGGTAAAACAACATCTATTGCAAAACTAGGTTTTTATTATTCAAAAAGAGGCAGAAAAGTCGCACTATTAGGACTAGATACCCAAAGACCGGCTGCAATGGATCAACTAAAACAAATGGCAGACAAGGCCAAAATACCTGCATTTATAGATAAAGAAGAAAAAGACCCCAACAAAATCTATGAAAAATATAAAAAAGACCTAGAAAAATATGACTTAATTTTAATAGACACTGCAGGAAGAGACGGCCTAAACAAAGAACTAATTAAAGAAATAAAAACAATTGATAAAAAAACAAAATCAGATTACAGAATCTTAGTTCTTCCAGCAGATATCGGACAAACTGCAAAAACTCAAGCCGAAGAATTCCAATCGGCACTTAATATCGACGGAGTGATAATTACAAGAATGGATGGAACAGCAAAAGCAGGAGGAGCACTAACAGCCTGTGCAGAAACAAACGCCCCTGTATACTTTATAGGAGTAGGAGAACAATTACACGAAATAGAATCTTTTGACCCAGAATCATTTATTAATCGTTTACTTGGCATGGGGGACTTATCTTCTTTATTAGAAAAAGTCCAGTCCGCAACAACAGAAAAACAACAACAAAGAATGCAACAATCCCTAGAACAAGGCAAATTTACATTATTAGATTTACACGCACAACTAGAATCAATGAATCAATTAGGGAGTATGGACAAACTTTTATCCATGGTGCCAGGAATGGGTTCTGCTGCAAAAAAAGTTCCAAAAGCACAGCTCGAAAAACAAGAAAAGAAAATGAAAAACTGGAAAAACGCAATCTCCTCCATGACACAAGAAGAAATTGAGACTCCTGAAGTCCTAGAAAAACAAACATCAAGAATCTCAAGAATTGCAAAGGGTTCTGGAACAACAACTTCAGAAATAAGACAACTTCTAAAGCAATATAAAATGATAAATGAGATGATGAAATCCCAATCTTCATTAGCAAATGGAAATATTGATAAAAAAACAATGCAAAAATTCGCACGAAAATTTAAAGGCAAGGGTTTTAAGATTTGAGAAAAATGAGGATTTTAAAAAAAAAGAAAAAACTAATCCAACAGGGAGCCGAAGCAAAAATCTATCTAATTAAGTGTTCTCAGAAAAGATTCATTTTAAAATCAAGGATAAAAAAATCCTATAGACACCCAGAATTAGATAAAAAAATTAGGACAAGAAGAACAAGAGCAGAAGCAAAAGTTTTAACAAAAGCATTAAAAGCAGAAGCAAAAGTTCCAAAAGTTTTAAACATAGATTATAAATCAAGACCTAAAGACAAATTTAATCTAGAAATAGAATACATAGAAGGAGAAAAACTATCAGAAACACTAAATTCAAAACAAGAAAAAGAACAATTTAAAATAATGCAGCAAATTGGAGAACAAATTGCTATTTTACATTCACAAAACATAATTCATGGAGATTTAACAACCTCAAATATAATTTTAAAAAATCCTGAAAATCAAATCTTCATAATAGACTTTGGTTTAGGTTTTATGTCAAAAAAAATAGAGGACAAAGCAGTTGATTTGCATTTAATAAAACAAGCATTAGAAGCAAAACACTTTCAAAATCACAAAGAATTATTTAAAGAATTTTTAAAAGAATATAAACATGAAGATTATAAAAAAGTTCTAGAACAACTCAAGAAAGTAGAATCAAGAGGGAGATATAAGCATTAATCCTTCTAATCAATAAACTTAAAAACAAAATAGGACTAAAATAATAAACTAGCCCCATAGTCTAGTGGTCAAGGATACAGCCCTTTGGAGGCTGGGACCCCGGTTCGAATCCGGGTGGGGCTATGTTTTCCCGGATGAGAACCGGACGGTTCGACGAACAATTCGCTTCGACAACTATCTTCATAAGATGGAGATGCAAATTGTGAG